>JANQQH010000035.1 GCA_028285025.1 Hyphomicrobiaceae bacterium
CTGTTAGAGCACATTAAGCGTTCAGGGGTGTTTATGGTGAAAACAATTAGGTTTATTAATCTGATCAAAATAGCACCTTTTTTGTCTCACATTTGAGGAGCCACAGTTGTTATTTTTTACATGAATGCCTAACTCAATAAGTCTGGAAATGGCACAAAGCAGCAATAAACCATCCATCCCAAAATGGTCCCCCACCCTTCAAAAACTGACCATCTCAAAACCAATTACATCCACTTAAGAAAAAACGTCCAGCTTCAAGCCCGACCTCACCGTAAATCAGGCGGCGTCGCCTCCACCTTCAGCTCAGCAATCGCCTCATCAACCGACTTCACCTCTTGATCTTTCGAGCCTAACCGGCGAATAGAAACGGTGCCCTCTTGCGCCTCACGTTTGCCAAGCACAAACAACACCGGCACTTTGGCATGAGAATGCTCACGTACTTTGTAATTGATCTTTTCATTGCGCACATCCAAAATCGGGTGTAAGCCAGCCGCTTTCAATTTACCAATCACCTCTTGGGCAAAATCTTCAGCTTCAGACACAATGGTGCATACAGCCACTTGAGTAGGGGCCAACCATAACGGGAAACGCCCGGCATAATGCTCAATTAAGATCCCGCAGAACCGCTCCAGCGAACCAAACATCGCCCGGTGGATCATCACAGGATGCGCTTTTTCCCCATCCGGGCCAATAAAGAAGGCACCCAAACGGCCCGGCAAATTCAAATCCACCTGCACAGTACCGCACTGCCAATCACGGCCAATAGCATCACGCAACACATATTCAAGCTTAGGGCCATAAAACGCCCCCTCGCCCGGGTTAAATTTATAGGACATGCCAGCCGCCTCAACTGCAGTTTTCAGCGCAGCTTCTGAGCGGTCCCAAACCTCGTCTGAGCCCACCCGCTTTTCTGGTCTGTCAGAAAATTTAATGATCACATCTGTAAACCCAAAGTCCTCATAAATCGATAAGATCAATTTATTGAGCAAAACACATTCTTCAGTGATTTGATCTTCGGTACAAAACACATGCGCATCATCTTGGGTGAAATGGCGAACGCGCATCATCCCATGCAAAGCCCCTGATGGCTCATAGCGGTGCACCTTGCCAAACTCAGCAATCCGGTAAGGCAATTCACGATAAGATTTAAGGCCGTTTTTAAAGATCTGCACATGACCAGGACAGTTCATTGGCTTACAACAATAAACCCGCTCATCAGGAGTTTGCGTTGTAAACATATGCTCACCAAACTTTTCCCAGTGGCCCGATTTTTCCCACAAAGCCCGGTCCATCATATCCGGGCTATTAACTTCTAAATAATCATTTTGATCCTGGCGGCGGCGCATATAGGCAATCAGGGTTTGGAACAAACGCCAGCCCTTATCATGCCAAAACACCGAACCCGGCGCTTCTTCTTGAAAATGGAACAAATCCATCTCACGGCCCAAACGGCGGTGGTCGCGCTTTTCAGCTTCTTCCAAATTATGCAGGTGAGTTTTTAAATCTTTATCTGAGGCCCAGGCGGTCCCATAGATGCGTTGCAACATCGGGTTATTGGAATCCCCGCGCCAATAGGCACCGGCCACTTTTAACAATTTAAAGCCAGTACCAATTTGCCCAGTAGAGACCATATGCGGCCCGCGGCACAAATCGAGCCATTCCCCCTGCTTGTAAATTTTAACATCCTCGCCTTCAGGAATGGCGTCAACCAACTCAACCTTGAAATGCTCGCCCTTATCAGCAAAATAAGCTTTTGCCTCGTCCCGGCTCCACACCTCTTTGGTAAACGGAGCGTTGAGCTTAATGATCTCATGCATTTTGGCTTCAATGGTTTCCAAGTCATCAACGCTGAAAGGCTCATCGCGGGCAAAGTCATAGAAAAATCCATCCTCAATCACCGGGCCGATGGTCACTTGGGTGTCCGGCCATAAGCTTTGCACCGCTTCAGCCATCACATGGGCGGTATCATGACGAATAAGCTCTAAAGCAGCCTCATCATTGCGAGTAATGATAGCCACCTGGCTATCTTGGGTGATTGGATCAGACAAATCC
>JANQQH010000039.1 GCA_028285025.1 Hyphomicrobiaceae bacterium
ATTTGGCTCGTCACGTTTAAGAATTATTCTATAAATACATCAAACTTGCGTGCCTTTGGAGTGTCCATGCTGCCCCTTGAAACCCACATGTCAGGACGAGATAATAATTATAACCTGTTACGGTTTCTCGCTGCTTGTTTTATCGCCTTCTACCATTGTTTTTTCATGGCAATGGGCCCTGAAATGACAGATGATCGCTTTCCAGCACTTTATCAGCTTAGCCAAATCGTTCTCAACTTTTTCTTTATTGCCAGTGGTTTTTTAATCGCACAAAGCTTTCAAAGACGCAAAGATATAATTTCTTATAGCGTTGCCCGTTTTTTGCGATTAATCCCTGGTGTATTCGTCCTCTCGCTCATTATATGTTTCATCATTGGCCCGATTGTAACTGAAATCCCTTTAAAAGACTATTTCACCTCTTTGGCAACCTGGACTTATGTGCCAGTCACAACTGCGCTGCAACCTGATGCTATATTGCCAGGGGTCTTTGCTTCTAATCCCAACCCGAATGAAATTGACACAGCCCTTTGGACACTACGTTATGAGGTGGTTTGTTACATTGGTTTGGCAATCCTTGGACTTTGGGGCGCATTAAAACGTTCAACGAAATTCACACTTGTCACAGCACTTATATTCATATCGTACGGTCTGATTTCCTATGCCACATCTTTACGAGACATCAGCGCCATCAATCATATGATGCATTTTGGCTTAAGCTTTTTTATTGGCACCTTCTTTTATGTCTATCGTGACAAAATCCCCTTATCTTTCATTCTTGGGATCGGCCTTGGCCTTGTAGCTTTTGGCCTACAATTGATGTGGGGAAAATTAGCCGAACCCATCGTTATTCTGGCCAGCGCCTACATTGTCTTCTGGCTAGCTTATATCCCAACCGGTTTTATCCGCCGCTATAACCTGTTTGGCGATTATTCTTATGGCGTTTACATCTACCATTATCCTACTCAACAAGTGCTCATGTATAGCATTGGTGGTTTTTCGCCCCTTAGTTTGTTTTTTGTCTCATTGCCGTTGACAATAGTGATTGCCATTTTGTCTTGGGAGAGGGTGGAAAAACCCTCTTTGGCAAAATTAGGTCCATTAAGTGAATGGCTTAAATCTCGCATCAAACCAACAAAGAAAAATATGTATGGCTCTTAATAGTAAAGTTTTTCGATGAAAGGTCTCTAAAGGGAAGACTTATGTTTAAGTTTAGGTCCATTCAATCTTATATTGATGGACGCAATAATAATTTTAATTTGCTTCGCATGATTGGCGCGTTGTTGATTATGTATGCTCATGCCATGTTCATCACAATTGGCGACGACATTACCTTTGAAACCTATCCCATAAAATACACCCTTGGCATCACAACGCTCAATTTATTTTTTGTACTCTCTGGTATGCTGGTTACCACCAGTTGGTTAAAACATGAAGATTGGCTCACCTATGCAATCTCAAGAGCCATGCGCATCTTTCCTGGCCTAATTGTCGTTTCTTTTGTAACGGCCTTTTTCATCGGCCCGTTAATAAGCACACAGGACTTAACAACCTATTTCAGTGATCTTAGATCTTGGATTTATTGGCCCCTCACCTCCTTGCTCAATGCTGATGTCACCCTACCCGGTGTGTTTGAAGGGCTGCCCAACGATGCCGTTGTTAACGCCCCGCTTTGGACGCTAAAATACGAAGCCTTTTTTTACCTCAGCCTTGCCATTATTGGGTTGTTTGGATGGCTGGCCACCCCTCGTTTTAAAATTTTGGCGTTGCTCGAATTTGTTTTCTATTTTTGCATAACATTTCTAACCAATTTGCGTGAAATTGCTGCCATTGATCATTTAATGCACTTTGGCTACGCCTTCTTAATTGGCGCTTGTATTCATATATTTAGAAAAGTAATTCCCGTAAGCCTTTCACTGGCTGTTGTTATGATGGTGCTGGCTTTGCTCATCGTTTATTATTTTGGCTTACAAACAGGCGAATTTTTACTCATCCCCTCAGCTACTTTGCTTGGCATTTGGATCGCTTATGTGCCAGGCGGCTCATTGCGCTATTACAATGCGATTGGTGATTATTCTTATGGGGTTTATATTTGGCATTACCCAATTGAGCAGATCATGCGCACACATTTGGGTGATGTGAGCGCCATACAGCTGTACCTCACCAGCCTACCAATCGTTTTGCCCATTGCCATTGTGTCTTGGCACTTTATCGAACGGCCAAGTTTAATGGCCATAAAAATAATCGTGCCAAGACTAAAAACGCTTTTTTCTAAACAACTGTTAGATGTGTAACGCTTGATCATAAGCATCAAGCACAGATTCATGCATCATCTCAGACAAAGTCGGATGAGGGAAAATGGTTTCCATGAGCTCTTTCTCTGTGCTCTCAAGCCCCATGGCCACACCATAGCCCTGAATGAGCTCGGTCACTTCAGCCCCGATCATATGAGCGCCCAGAAGTTCTCCGGTTTCCTCATCAAAAATGGTTTTGATCATACCATCAGGCTCACCAAGGGCCAGCGCTTTACCATTAGCTTGGAAGGGAAATTTACCAACCTTAATTTTAAAACCAGCCTCTTTCGCAGCCGCTTCAGTATAACCAACAGAGGCAATTTGCGGACTGGTATAGGTACAGCCAGGAATAAGGCGCGGATTTAGTGGGTGCACTTTGTGCCCCGCAATGGTCTCAACAGCAATGACACCTTCATGGCTGGCTTTGTGGGCAAGCCATGGCGGGTTGGTCACGTCACCAATGGCATAAACACCGGGCACATTGGTCCGGCTATGGCCATCTGTTTTGATAAAGCCCCGCTCAAGCTCAATGCCCAGAGCCTCCAAATTAAGCTCTTCCACATTCGGTGTGATGCCAACAGCTGAGATCACACGATCAAACTCTTCCACCTGTGTTTTACCATCTTTGGTCTCAATAGTGACTGAAATTTGATCTCCCTTTGGCTTGACCTCTTTGACGCTGGATTTGGTTAAAATGTTCAAACCTGCTTTTTTAAACGCTTTTTCTGCAGCTGCTGAAATCTCAGCATCTTCAGCCGGCACAATACGATCAGCCAGCTCAACAATGGTGACATCACTGCCCAGCGCATTAAAGAAACAGGCAAATTCAACACCAATCGCACCAGAGCCAATCACGCATAATCTTTTGGGCATCACATCTGGTTTGAGTGCTTCTTTATAAGTCCAGATAAATTTGCCGTCCGGCGCAAGGCCAGGCAAATGACGAGCCCGCGCGCCAGTGGCGATGATAATGTTTTTGGCTGCAACCGTTTCCTCGCCCTTATCTGTTTTAACGCTCAAGGTGTTTTTATCTTTCAAGCTGGCATGCCCATCAATGACGGTGATTTTATTTTTTTTCATTAAATAGCCGACACCTTGCGTCAACCGTTTGCAAACATCACGCGAGCGCCGAATGACTTTTTCAAAGTCATACCCAGGCTTATCAACGCTAATGCCAAAATCACTGGCATGACTGATGGTTGTTAAAATTTCTGCAGAACGCAACAAAGCTTTGGTTGGAATACAACCCCAGTTCAAACAAATCCCGCCTAAATGTTCACGTTCAACAAGAACAACATTCAAACCTAACTGGGAAGCCTTGATGGCAGCAACATACCCTCCAGGGCCGCCGCCGATAACAGCGACATCGTAAGTTTTGCTCATTTTTATAGTCCTTAAACCAACATTGCAACAGGGTCTTCAATAAAGCCCTTAAAAGCATTCAGAAGCTCAGCGCCCAGCGCCCCATCAACCACACGGTGATCACAAGAAAGCGTCACAGACATCATTGTGCGCACACTTACCTGATCATCAACAATCACAGGTCGTTTTTCACCAGCACCAACAGCCAAAATCGACGCTTGAGGCGGATTAATTACCGCATCAAACTTTTTAATTCCCATCATGCCCAGATTAGAAATAGAGGTTGTGCCACCAACATAGTCAGCCGGGCTGAGTTTTTTCGACCGCGCCTTTAAGGCCAGGTCTTTCATTTCATTTGAAATCTCTGACAATGTTTTCAGCTCAGCGTGACGAATGACCGGCGTAAATAACCCGCCATCAACAGCCACAGCCACCGAAACATCTGAACGTTTGTGTTGCAAAACGCCTTGGCTAGACCAGGTCACATTGGCGCCTGGCACATATTGCAGCGCCAAAGCCAAAGCCTTAATAACAAAATCATTCACTGATAGTTTAAAGGATGCAGGGCCCTCTTTGGGCGCATTATCATTCAACCTTTTGCGCGCTTGAAGCAACTTGTCCAATTCACAATCAATACTCAGATAAAAATGCGGGATGGTTGACTTGGAAACAGTCAGCCGTTCAGCCACAGTTCTGCGCATATTATCAATCGGAACAAGATCATAGCTGCCCTGCTCATAGGTGGCAAAAATCTCTTTGTCAGACACAGGCTGAATAACCTGCGCACCTGAGACAGCATCGGTTGCTCCAACAGCTGGCATCAGCGCTTGACCTTGCGGTGCTTGAACAGCTGCACCAGATTTCATCGCAGCTTCAACATCTGCCTTAATAATGCGTCCATTCGGGCCAAAACCTTGAAGACGACTTAAATCAAGATTGTTTTGCGCCGCAATCCGTTTGGCCAAAGGCGAAGCAATAATACGGGCTCCGTTAACAGCAGGGGCAGCTGGGGTTTCCAGCTTCTCAGCTTTAGCTGGTGCAACAGGTTTTTCTTCCTGTTTAGGGTCTTCTTGAGGGGCTTTGGCTACAGGCTCAAGTTGGCTGGCTTCAACAGTGGCCAAATCGCCTTCATCTTCGCCCTCTTGCAACAACATGGCAATGGTTGAATTAACAGCAACCCCTTGGGTGCCTTCTGCCACAAGCAGCTTACCAACTTTACCCTCTTCAATGCTTTCCACTTCCATAATGGCTTTGTCAGTTTCAATTTCAGCAATCACATCGCCAGAGGCAATCTCATCACCAATGGCAACATGCCATTTTGCAAGAGTGCCCTCTTCCATGGTTGGACTAAGGGCTGGCATCAAAATAGGGATAGGCATGGATAAAATCTCTTAATGTCTTAAATTATGATTTTTATTTGTTTAGCTTTTATAGGTAACCTTTTTCACCGCGGCAACGATTTGAGCAGCCGATGGCAGCGCAAGCTTTTCTAGGTTCTCAGCGTAAGGCATAGGCACATCCGCCCCGCTGACCTTTAAAGGCGGTGCATCCAAATCATCAAACGCCAAGTTCGATACTTGCGCGCAGATCTCAGAACCAACAGAGCAAATCGGCCAGCCCTCTTCCACCACAACGAGCCGGTTCGTCTTAGCAACTGACTTTAGAACAGTGCCAATGTCTAACGGGCGCAAAGTACGCAGATCAATAATCTCAGCCTCAATGCCCTCAGCTTTAAGCTGTTCATCAGCTTCATGCACATATTTAAGACCATGAGAATAAGACACGATGGTTACATCATTGCCTTCCTGACGCATCAAAGCTTTGCCAATCGGTACAAGATGCTCATCAGTGTCTGGCACAGGGAAGGATTGACCATACAAAATTTCATTTTCCAAGAAAACAACAGGATTAGGATCGCGAATGGCTGATTTAAGCAGGCCTTTGGCATCTGCTGCGCTATAAGGGGCAATCACTTTCAAACCAGGCACACTGGCAAACCAAGCCGAATAATCCTGGCTGTGTTGTGCCGCGACCCGAGAAGCGGCCCCGTTTGGCCCTCTAAAAACTATTGGACAGCGCATTTTGCCACCAGACATGTAAAGGGTTTTAGCCGCTGAGTTAATAATATGATCCATCGCCTGCATGGCAAAGTTAAAGGTCATAAATTCAACAATCGGTTTCAGCCCGACCATTGCCGCACCGCACCCAACACCGGCAAAGCCATATTCAGTAATCGGGGTATCAATAACCCGTCTTTCACCAAATTCTTCCAGCAAGCCTTGGGTGACTTTATAAGCGCCTTGATATTCAGCAACTTCCTCACCCATAACGAAAACATCTTCATCACGGCGCATTTCTTCCGCCATGGCATCACGCAAACTTTCACGTACGGTGATTTGCACTTGATTAGAAAGGTGTGTGCTTAATACCTCTACAGGGCCGGTATCAACAACCGCCGCAACGTTGACCTCTGGCGCAGCTTCTTCAACTGGCGACGGTTCCACAGAGGCCTCGCCGCCATTGCTGGAATGAATTGTCGCGCTTGCATCTTCACCCTCATGAAGGATAACAGCAATCGGCGTATTAACAGCCACATCAACCGCCCCTTCTTGAATAAGAAGTTTGCCAATGCGCCCCTCTTCAATGCTTTCCACTTCCATTGTGGCTTTATCGGTTTCAATTTCCGCAATGACATCACCAGAGCCGACCTCATCTCCTTCATTGACATGCCATTTGGCCAATGTACCTTTTTCCATCGTGGGAGACAAAGCTGGCATTAAAATCTCAACGGGCATATTTTATCTCTCTTATAAAAAATTTCTTTATGCGGTTTCGACCAAAATATCTGTTATTAATTCAGAGCTGTCAGGCTCCAGCGCACTTTGGGCAAACTCTGCCGCTTCGTTAACAATTTTACGTACTTGCGCATCAATCTCTTTCAAACCAGCTTCATCAATGTCACCATCTTCTAAAAGCTTTTCCTTCAAAGTGGAGATTGGATCATGCTCTTGGCGCATTTCATTGACTTCTTCACGCGTGCGATATTTTGCCGGGTCAGACATAGAGTGCCCACGATAACGATAGGTTATCATTTCCAAAATGAAAGGACCTTTACCAGAACGCGCATGATCAGTTGCCTTACGCGCCGCTTCCATAACCGCAAACACATCCATACCATCGGCTTGAAGCCCGGGAATATCAAAACTGGCACCGCGTTGGGAAAGGTCAGTGGTT
>JANQQH010000066.1 GCA_028285025.1 Hyphomicrobiaceae bacterium
GTCAAAGCGATATTCATAGCTGGCAGAAAGTTTTGTATTCTTGCCAAGCTTAAGGGCCGCCGTTGGATTAATGCCAATACGCTCCACCTCATAGTGATCGCGAAAGCCTTCAGAATTCTCATACATTGCGTTCAAACGAATGGCGAAATTCTCTGAAATTTTATCGCCAACATCAGCGGTAAAGTAGCGCTTATCAAAGCTACCCAATGTTGCAGTGCCTTCATAGATTTTCTCGCCATTGGCCTGTTTCGTGACGCGGTTAACAATACCACCAGCACCGCCGCGTCCAAAGATGAGAGCAGAGCTGCCCTTTAAAACCTCAACCGCCTCAACATTATACAAATCCCTAAAGTATTGAATGTCGTCGCGCACGCCGTCTGTAAAAAAGTCAGCGGTGGTTTCCTGCCCGCGAATGGTGATCTGGTCGCGATGCCCCTCACCTTGTTGTATCGTTACGCCTGGCACATAAAGAAGGGCTTGCCCTAGACTGATGCTGCCTGTGTCTTCAGCAAAATCATCGGTGATAATGTTGATGGTTTAAGGAATATCAAGCAGGGGTGTGTTCGTCTTCGTGGCGGTTGATGTTCCTTCGGCAATATAACCATCAAGACCGCTGACACCACGATTGACGGTATCTCCTTCTGAAACATCCCCCCCGGGACCCTTATTGGTTTTATTCTGGTCAGTAGAGACTTGCTCTTGCCCTTCTACAACAATTGTATCCAAGTCAGAACCCTGCTGGGCGGCAACTTCACTCGAATTTTGAGATATAGCGAGACCAGCGGTTAATGAAAAAACAAGCGTGCCAAAGCAAAGTGCCCGCAGTGAAACTGTACTTTTTATATATTGAGAAAAATCAGCCTTGCTCCTTGCTCGCGTAAAGTTCCGTGTTCGCGCGCAGAAACGCTCTTTTAGAGTACACATAACAACTCCTAATTTATGAGATTAAAACTTTGGCTAGAGCGAACAAAGCAAAACCATCAAGGAGCTGTCACTGTGGCTAATTTAAGCAACAAACTAGATGCTGTTCTGCCTGCGGTCAATAGACTTATGAGAGGTGCGACAAAAGGTTTACATCAAGATGTGGCTATATCGCATCAATGGTCGTCCGCGGAGCGCGGTTGTTGGGTGGGCAATCTAAAGTACCACCAAAAAACTTGCCACTCCATCGCTTGGCGGCAGCGCAGCTCGCACTACGTAAAATTGCCCATCATCTAAAGACAAAAAACGTAGGCCGCATGGCCGTCAACGCGTGAGCGTTGCCCAACGGAGGGCGGGAGCGAAGCTCCCTCTGCCCGTGAGACAAAAAAAGCTTATTCATTCAACAAATGAATAAGCAAAGCGCGCAACTCTGCAGGTTCCACCGGTTTGGTCATAAACTCACACTTTTCTTGTTCAGCCCGCTGCATTACATCTTTGGTTGGCGTCGCGCTCACAATAACACTGGGAATAGTTTTGTCGCGAAAAGAAGCAAAGCGTTTGCGAATTTCATGAACAACTTGCGGGCCAACAATGTCATCAGCCAAATGATAATCCGCAATAATTATATCCGGTTCGCGTTCGACATAATCAAGCTTTTCTTGAATGTTGCTAAGGCAATCAGCAGTAATGCATTGTGCCCCCCATTTGGTAAGAAGCGTTTTCATTGCCATGGAAACATTGATGTCATCTTCAATCAGAACGATAAAAGCATCTTCTAATTTTAGCAGTGTCGGTGCGTTGATCGGGGAAGGAGACAAATCTTCAATCAAATCTGTTTGCAATTTACTAATCGGTACGCTCACGCTAAATACAGATCCGTGATCAGGCTTGGAAGAAAAGCTAATCTCATGCCCTGTTGCATCGGCCATGCGGGCAACAATAGCAAGCCCCAATCCAAGCCCATCCTGATGAACCCCATTTTGACAACGATGGAATTCATCAAAAATTCTGTGATGCTCATATGTCTCAATGCCAACACCGGTATCCCAAACCTCAAACAGCAAATGGTCGCCGCGACGGCGACAGCCAATCAGCACGCCGCCAGTCTTTGTATATCGCAAGGCGTTCGAGATCAGGTTTTGCAAAATCCGCCGTAAAAAAATCGGATCCGTGTCAACAATAACAGGAAGAGTGAACAGTTTGAGCTTCAATCCTTTTTGCTGTGCAATGGCACTAAAATCAGTATACAAGCCCCGCAAGATCCGGTCAGAAGGAAAGCGGCAGATATCAGGAACGCTAACGCCGGCATCCAATTTGGAAATGTCAAACAAGGTGCGCAATAACTCTTCAAGTGTGATGAGCGAGCGATCAATCTGAGAAATTAAAGAGGCAGCTTGAGATGAGACCTTTTCTCCTTGCAAAGCAGACATATTCAGCCGCGCAGCACTTAAAGGTTGCAACAGATCATGACTAGCAGCAGCCAAAAATTTTGTCTTACTTGAGTTAGAGCGCTCCGCTTGTTCTTTAGCAATAGAAAGATGCTCGTTGGATGTTTTTAAATCCGAAAGAGCACCATGTAATTCCATAGTGCGCGCTCGCACTTGTTCTTCTAACAAAATAGCCGATTGAAACAAAGAGTAGCTATTAGCGCGCTGATCCATAGACCGCTCAACGCGGCGAATAAGCGCTTGATTGATTTTTTCTAATTTCTCAATGCGCGACAAAAGCTCGCCTTCTCGAGACGACGTCATGTCATGAGGTTTGGCCCCAA
Organism: Hyphomicrobiaceae bacterium; assembly: GCA_028285025.1. Classification (GTDB taxonomy): domain Bacteria; phylum Pseudomonadota; class Alphaproteobacteria; order Rhizobiales; family HXMU1428-3; genus HXMU1428-3. Next base: position 2,693 of record JANQQH010000066.1, read on the forward strand.
ACGTTTCTTCTTCTAAAATTAAAACCGGAGTTGGTTTACTGTCTTTATTGCCGGTAATGGAAAAGTCTTTGTCTTTTGTCATTGTCCAATAGCAATTCCTGAGAAGGTCAAATTGAGATGCATTGAACGAACTTGCTCACCGTAGGTATTAAAGCCTATAACATGATTGTCTTTAAACAACTGGCTGATCTGCCCCTTACTTTGATTAATCTCAGATATTATGCGTCTTTCCACACAATCAAATCCTAAAATGAGTTGCGGTGGTCCCAAGTCCTCACGAATAGAAGCAAATGTTTTTTCAATGCTATCAACCATGTCATCTATATCAGAAAGCGTGAAAACAATCCCTTCGTCTATCGCACAATAGAAATTAAAGGCTCCATTCTCTAAAATATCCTGGATAGACCTAACATAACAATCGCCGCCAAAACACACACATAAAGGATGGCTGGCAAAGGTCATCTCGTTTAAGTCTTCTTCTCTCATACCCAAAGCATTGGCATAAGCTGTTGCCGCTGGCATAGCATTGAGTTCATAGACAATCCGATTTTCAGGATCAGCTTTCGTGACCACGAATTTAATATCAGTTGGCGTAAAACTATCTGATTTAAAAATATGGACCGGGCAGCGGCTCTCTATAAGCAATAAAATCGCAGCATTTTGATAAAACTGGCCATTATAAACAATCTTGGTTTCTTTAAAATTCCTGCCATCTCCTGCCGAACCCCCAACCAGGGGAATGTCTCTTAAGCCAGAATTAAAAGCAGAAACAAGCTGTTCCTCTTTAAAACACAGCCCATCAACCATCATAAGAGCAAAACAGTGGGGTTTTAAAGTTGAGCGAGAATTTTGAAAATAATGAACCGCCTTATGAACTTTTGATTGGCTGTCTCGAAAGGAAAATTCATCCAAATCCGGAAAAAAGACTGTTTCAACGCCAAATTCATTTTTTAAAAAGCCCAATCCAACCACCGCTTCATCTGAAATGCCATCAAGGGTCATTTCCCCAGCAGTGCTACAGCCATAAACCGGCGTATCGGGAAACATATCCATTAAATTATGTATGAGCGATATAGAGCTTAGTTTTTGGGAAAAAAAAACCAAAATGAAGGCAAACGGCCCTTGCCCTAATTGAGAGGAAAGCTCATGAGCAGCCTCTTGGCCGCTTGAACAGTATGATGCAGCAACTTTAATACTTTTAGAATGAGGTTCACATAATTGAGTCACGCTCATGAATATCCTGTAAAAAAGGAAGGGTCTCCATATTAAGGAGCTTAGATTTAATTGTATTAATCCTCTTTATAATACAAAAGATCGATATAATACAAAAGAACAATATTTTGCGAATTATCTGAACTGAAAATAGAGTAAAAAATTAGGGCGTAAACTAATAAATGAACGATTCTCGGTCAGGCCAATTTTGTTATATTTTAACTATAAAACGACACTAGATATGGTTAATTTTCAAAATTTTGCAACGCAAGATACAGCCAAATTAGCCTGACACGTATAAGGGACGCTCTCACAACCCGTGCTGTTCATCGTCAAACAACTTATAACTGATAAAGGCAAAACACCCCGTATAATGCCCTTATAATGTTGTTTTCCTAGCAAAACGCGGCTTGTGAGGGGCCAAAAACAGTTAATTTATGGGCACAAGCCCCTAGTGAACAGATTAAAAAGACCTGTAACAGCCTAGAAAATCACTCCGATAACACCAAAAATGATTCTAAAATGCCGAGTAATCGCCCAAAAAAGAATGATTCAGGGCTAGGGAATGAAAAAGTGTAACAACAAATAACAGTTTTTGCACAGATAGGAAGATAAATAAGGTCAGTTTTTGAACCTGCTGATCTTAGAAAAAAATGTCAAAAACATTGTCCATTTGATAAATGAAATAGCCTAATGAGCCAGTCTCGCGCCGGTGAGAAAAGAGCTATAAAATTAAATTTATTCAGCCTGCAAATTTGAATTTTTTTATGAACATAAGGCCATAAATTTTGTATGAGAAAAAGCATATAAGGCAATGATATATATAATGAAAAACAAAAAATTAAGAGCGGGTTAATATTAATAAACATGGTATAAAAGACGTTAACCAGTTAATAACGATACCAACATATACTAACAATGTGGGGATTAGTGCTGATAAGTTATTGCATTAATCCATCATTATAGGTGAGGATGAGAGTGATCGCCGCATAAAGCGTCCGAATATGGCTCGTGACGAAAATGTCACAAGGTTGTATTTAATCCCACACAATGTGGCGGTTTTTATTTACGGGAAGGTCTAGCTTCGTTACAGATTTGGAACGTGAAGTTTTTCGAGGGACGGGGATCGAACGGTTTATAAACCGGGGGGCCGTTCTTTTGAATTCACCTTTAAGTCGCGTCACAATTTGGCGCCCGAACAAGAATAGGAGAATAGGAATGATTGGGGGACTTATTAAATCCAATCGCTTTGCAGCTCTCACTGGTTCAGTTTTACTGGCGGGTGGTTTAGCTGTAAGCCCTGCACAAGCAGCCGACTTTGGCGGTGACTGCTGCGCAGATTTAGAAGAGCGTGTCGCTGTTCTGGAAGCCACGACTGCACGTAAAGGCAATCGCAAGGTTTCATTGACCATTTCTGGTTATGTTACTCAACAAATCATGGTTTGGGACGATGGAACAGATTCTGACGCCTATGTCGGTACCGCTCTGGACGACTTGACAAGCCGTTTAACATTCGCTGGTAGCGCTAAGATCAACTCAGAATGGTCAGCCGGTTACAGCATCTATTTCTCAATCGAAACAGATAACCTTTTCCAAGTCACTCAAAATGATGACGATGGCGGAGGGGGTGTTGAGATTGAAAACAACCTCTTCTGGATCAAGAGCGAACAACTTGGTAAAATCAGCTTGGGTCGCATGAACCATGCAACTGATAATATTCCAATTACAGACTTGTCTGGCTTGGGTAGCATCTTTGCAGCAAATGTTGTGATCTTTGATGGCGCGAGCTTCTTTCTAAGAGCCAACGGTGCTAACCTTACTACAGGTGGAGCGGATCCAACCAATCTTAACTGGTCTACTATCAGCCATTGTCACGCTGTTAACGCCGGTATCTTCGGTGACTGTTCTGGTGACCGGACAGATTCAGTGCGTTATGACAGCCCAACAATTGCTGGTTTCGTTTTTTCTGCCTCTTGGGGTGAAGACGATCTATATGATGTTGCATTAAGATATGCTGGTGAATTTGGTGACATCAAAGTGGCCGCAGCCTTCGGTTACACTGTCCGCAGTGGTGACTCAGGCGTTGGTACTGCCGGTATCAATAACCAGGCTCGCTCAGAACTTGTTCAAGGTGCCATTTCTATTATGCACACGCCAACAGGTCTCTTCGTTTCTGCAAACGGCATGATTGATCAGCTTGACATAGCTGGCCAGCCAGATGCTGAGAACTTCTGGGTTAAAGCAGGTATCAGACAACGCTGGAATTCACTTGGCGCGACTGTGCTTTATGGTGAGTATGCAGTAGGTGATGATCAATATGCCAATGGTGCAACACTTGCTGGCGACCTCATAACAGCCACTGAGTTCACACGTTATGGTCTTGGTATTGTTCAAGAGATTGATGCAGCTTCAATGTCTATATGGGCCAAGTGGCGTCACCATGAAGGTGAAATCACCGCTGCTGGAGCCACAACAGATCTTGATGAGCTAGATATGTTCTTGGTCGGTGGCGTAATATTCTTTTAATCCTAACGGATTAAAAAAGATAAGGTTCATCGAAACCTAAATTTAAACGGCCTCATTGCAAAATGAGGCCGTTTTTATTGTGTCTATAAAGAATTATGATTACCTTCTATTTTTTGAGGAGGGTGAAGAAAGTTGCTCGAGGCTTGTTCATCTATAATATAAAATGAAAAAAAAACTTATAATCGCCGGCGCAAAATCAGCCTTTGCCCTCCCAGGTATTATATTAATGATTACTTTTTTTGCGTTCGGTGCCATGGTGCGAGCGCTTGAATTCCCCCTGGCTGTCGGCATCGGATTGACCCTGTCAACTTTCGCCATTCCCAGTCAGATTGTTTTGTTGGATGAAATATCAAGAGGCACAGCGGTTATCACAACAATGATTGCGATCACCTTAACCGCAGTTCGTCTTTTTCCTATGACGATGTCCCTCATGCCCATATTACGCACCCCTTCAACACCAAGATGGCAGCAATACGCATTGTCGCATTTCATTGCGGTATCAGTCTGGGTGCAATCAATGTTTTCTTTGCCAAGCCTAAAGCGACAAGACCGTATACCCTTTTATCTGGCCCACTGCCTAACCATAATAAGTCTAACGGTAGCAACAACCATTGCCGGTTTTTATATTGCCCAATCTTTGCCCCCGCTTTACTTGGCTGCTGCATTGATGATCACGCCTCTATACTTTTTTTTGTCTCTGTTTCATACCGCGACGCGAAAGGCAGAAAAATATGCGTTTCTCTTTGGAACAGCATTAGCCATCCCCATGATGAGCCAAATCCCAGATTATGCGCTAATCCTTGCTGGACTGATCGGGGGCTCTATGGCTTATTTTTTAGACCGCTTGTTAAATAGAGACAGGAAATAAGCCAACCGTTCATACGATTGACTTGATAAAAACTATATGACCGAAACTCAAACAATCTTATTTCTTGTTATCTTAGGCTTTCTAGCAACTGAACCATGGCGCTGGCTAGGCGTTTTCTTATCCAAAGATTATGATGAGGATCACGAAGTCATTAAATATGTCCGCGCCATCTCCACAGCACTCATTGCAGCTTTGGTAATGCGTCTTATTTTTTCCCCGCCAGGCGTTTTGTCGCAAACAGAATTATCATCACGCCTGATCGCTATTGTTACAGCAATGCTTGTGTATCTACTAGCCAAACAAAATATTCTGCTAGCTTTAAGTGCTGGTATTTTGGTATTTCTCATGTTTGAAAGCGCTTTGGTATAAAAGCAGTTTTCTAAACAGTTTATCGGTGTTTAAAGCAGCCACACCATCAAAGGCCTAGGCTCAGAACCTATTAATCTTATGTGTTTGGCTGTCTAACTGTCTAACTGTCTAACGTCTATCTGAGCCCTTCTAAGGCAACAGAACACATAAGATTAATTAGGTCCTGAGCCTACAAAAACAAAGTGGCTTTAAATATTATCCAACACGCCTTTATAAGCTTCGGCCAATTGCTCAAGCACATCTTGGTCTTCCATAACCGCGCTATGCGCCTTCAAACCAACCCCTTCAAAACGTGGCAAAACATGAAAATGAGTATGAAAAACAGTTTGGCCCCCAGCAGGTTGGTTAAACTGTTGGATGGTAATCCCATCTGCTTGGAAAGCCTCCATCGCCGCCCTTGCAATGAGTTGAACGGTGGTCATTAAAGGCCCAAGACTCATCGTGTCAGCCGTTAAGATATTTTCTGAAGGCGCCTTTGGGATAACCAAAGCATGGCCCTTTGATTGCGGCATAACATCAAGAAAAGAAAATGTATCATTATCCTCATAAATTTTATGACTTGCAACGTCCCCACGTAAAATTTTTGCGAAAATATTATCTTGATCATATGCCATAAATGAAGTGTCTCTTTTCTTTCAAAATTGAATGCAATGTTTTGAAAATGAAAATATGCGGTAGTTTATTTCTACCTGTAAAGGGCCAAAGTCTTAGCCAGAAATAAGATATAAACTCCTGCTAAAGATAAAAGCAAATCATCATGAGGGACAAAACAGTCTAAAAGGTATGTAACCGGAAACAGATAACAAAAACAAAACTTTATTTTGCAGATTCATCTGCAGCTTTAGCTTCATCTGATACTGATCCTTTATCTGCTTCAGCATCAATTTCTTCGGAAGTTGCCTCTTTAATGCCTCTGACCTTTAAAAAGCGCATGACCCTTTGGGCCGTTGAGAGGTCTAACCCCTCATACCGCCTGATAGCTTCAATGATCTGCGAGCTTTTGATTTCAGACAAATTCTCTCTAAGCTGCAAAAGGCTGGCAAAAGTTGACCTTTGAAAACCATTGGCTTTACACATAACCGCCAGAGCAGGTAATTCAGCTGTCAACAAGCCATGTCGAACGGTTTTTTGATCAATAGAGGTTAAAAGCGAAAGAGCATAAATAATTTCATCGACCTTATTCAGTTTCACATAATGCATGATGACCCGTTCATCCAATTGTTTGCGATTATGTAAATATTCGATCTCTTGAAAAGCGGCCTCTAATTTATTGTCGCTCATTTCAATATCTATTGATTTAACATCAACGGTACGATCAATTTCACGGTCAGAAATATCTAAACCAGCCTCACGGGCTTCAGTTTTAATTTTTGTTGAAACACGCTCTTTAATCACTTTCAACAAATCAGCCGGTGTATCTGAACGTTCATGCAGATTGCTATTTAGCTTTGTATCCTGATCAGCATGTTTGGCAAGTTTTTCAAATCCCTGACGAGAAAAATTGGCCCCCTTGTTAGAGGAAACTGTCTTCAAAACGTCCCCATTTCCCCGTTCAACTAAGACATCAGTCACTTTCGTTGCAATGTCCTCGCGCGAAGAAATAGCCAAAAGATGATCTTGGCTTTGTGTTTTGGCCACTTTCACTAAAAATTCGTCAGATAAAATCTTTGAACGTTGAAGAACAGGCCGGGCAACAGCAATACTATCTACAGCAAATTTATGCGTTGTAGCCCTTGGTGCATTAGACATATCCGCTAAGCGTTCAGAAAATTCCGCACGAACAGACTCTTCAAGCTCATTGGCTAGCCGATCCATAATTTGATCAAACGCATTACGATGGTTTTCGTCCTGCTCTTGGCTTGTAATTTCAAATAGATCAGTTACGCGGTGCAGTAACTGCCGGCGGTTTTCACTTGATTTAGTAGACGAAAGGGTTTGTAACTCATCAAGAATCTCTGCACAATTCAACATACGTTACCCCTTAATACAAGACAATTGCTGAATGTTTAAAAATTAAGCGTACTGCTTACATATTTAACATTGTCTAAATATAAGGGTGAAAAATCAAAGAAATGGCTATTTATAGGGGTAAAAAGACGCCTAAAGCACAAAAAAACAACGTAAACTGATATGGTCAATATAAAACTGCCCGAAAGAAAGGCTTTTATGATTTAAAGGCAATAGATAAAATTTCATAAGATCGGGTGCCACCAGGTGTTCTCACTTCAGCAACATCGCCAATGGTTTTGCCAATAAGCGCGCGGGCTATTGGTGAGGTAACTGAAATTTTGCCCAATTTTACATCGGCTTCATATTCGCCAACAATTTTATAAACGACTTCTTCTTCAGTATCTTCATCAACCAATTCAACAGTGGCACCAAACACCACCCGTTCACCAGAAAGCTTCGTAACATCAATAACATCAGCGCGTGAAAGCTTATCTTCCAAATCACTCACCCGGGCCTCATTCAACCCTTGAGCCTCTTTGGCCGCATGATATTCAGCATTTTCAGACAAATCACCATGCGCCCGTGCTTCTGCAATGGCTTGAATAATCCGAGGACGTTCAACACTTTTTCTGTGTTGCAGCTCTTTTTCAAGTTCAGCGTGGCCTTCCACGGTCATGGGGACTTTATCGACAGACATTGATGTATCCTAAAAATCTTTAGAGGCTATAGTTGTATGCTAGCTTTACTTTAATCACAAGAGGCGTGAGACATATAGTCCTGGATGGGTGTAACCGTGATATTATCCTCATTTAAAGCGCAAATAGCCCGTGCAACAGCCCCAATCCCGGCAATAGTCGTATAATAAGGGATATGATAAAGCAAAGCTGTTTGGCGAATGGATTTACTATCCTCCAGCGCCTTTGTCCCTTCAGTGGTGTTAAAAACAATATCAACATCACCGTTTTTCATTGCATCAACAATATGTGGGCGCCCCTCGAGCACTTTATTAATCGGCTTGGTCTCAACCCCGTTTTCGTTCAAAAACCGCGCTGTACCGCTGGTCGCAATGATCTGAAAGCCGCGCTCTTGTAACTGTTTTACCGGTTCAATCAGCCGTTCTTTATCACGCTCTTTCACAGAAACAAAAACTGTGCCCGCTGTCGGCAGTTTGATGCCTGCACCCAATTGACTTTTGGCAAAAGCCATAGAGAAATCATTATGCAGCCCCATGACCTCACCGGTGGAGCGCATCTCAGGGCCCAAAACGCTATCAACACCAGGAAAGCGCGTGAAAGGAAACACCGCTTCTTTCACTGCAATATGGTATAACTTTTGTTGCTTCAAATTGAATTTATTCAACGGCGCACCCGCCATCAATTCAGAGGCTATGGCCGCAATAGGGTAACCAATAACCTTGGCAACAAAAGGAACCGTGCGGCTAGCGCGCGGGTTAACTTCAAGTATGTAGATGTCCTCATCCTTAATAGCAAACTGTACGTTCATCAGTCCAACCACATTCAAAGCCCTGGCAAGCTTTGTGGCTTGCTCTTCCAATTGGTTCAAAATAGACTGAGACAAAGAATGCGGGGGCAGGGCACAGGCACTATCACCAGAGTGCACACCGGCTTCCTCAATATGTTCCATAATCCCTGCTATAAAAACATCTTTACCATCGCTAAGCGCATCCACATCCACTTCAATCGCATCACGCAAATAACTGTCCAACAGCACCGGGCTATCACCAGAAACAATCACCGCTTCATTAATATAAAGGTCAAGTTGTTGTTGATTGTCAACAATCTCCATAGCCCGGCCTCCCAACACATAAGAGGGACGTATAACAACAGGAAAACCAATCTGTTGCGCAATGTCTGTTGCCTCTTGCGCCGAGCGCGCAATGCCATTGCGCGGTTGGGTGATGCCAAGCTTATCGATCAGGTCTTTAAACCGGTCTCTATCTTCAGCCAGATCAATGGCATCAGGGCTTGTGCCCAAAATAGGAATATCATTTTCTTCCAAATAGTTCGCAAGGTTAAGCGGGGTCTGCCCGCCAAATTGAACAATCACGCCTTTAACCGTCCCGGTTGATTGTTCCAGCTTGATAATTTCCAGCACATCTTCTTTGGTCAACGGCTCAAAATAAAGCCGGTCAGAGGTGTCATAATCAGTAGATACCGTCTCAGGGTTACAATTGACCATAATGGTTTGATAGCCCGCTTTGGATAGAGAAAAGGCGGCATGACAACAACAATAGTCAAACTCAATACCTTGCCCAATCCGGTTCGGGCCGCCGCCCAAAATAATGACCTTCTCTTTATCTTCCGGCGCCGCCTCGCATTGAACCTGGCCATCAATCATCGGGGTTTCATAGGTTGAATACATATAGGCGGTAGGCGAAGCAAATTCAGCCGCACAAGTATCAATGCGTTTGTATACTGGGTGCACATCAAGAGAGCGCCGATGCTCAACCACATCAGTCTCTTTAAAGCCCGCCAATTCAGCTAACCGCGCATCAGAAAAACCCATCGCCTTCAATCGCCGCATTTGGTCCGCTTGTTGGGGCAGCCCATGCACCTTAACGCGCGCCTCTTGATCAACAAGCTCTTGCATTTGCTGCAAAAACCAAGGGTCAATTTTACAAGAGGCATAAATTTGTTCATGTGAAACACCGTGCCGCATCGCTTGCGCCACTTTTAGCAACCGGTCTGGTGTGGGTTGGCCAAGCGCTTCACGAATAACATTTTTATCATCCCCCTGGCCAAGGCCTTCAAAGGTAATGTCATTCAAGCCGCTCAAACCGGTCTCAAGCGAGCGCAGGGCCTTCTGCAAACTTTCTTGGAACGTACGCCCAATCGCCATTGCCTCACCTACAGATTTCATCGCTGTTGTTAAAGTCGGCACAGCGCCAGGGAATTTTTCAAACGCAAATCGCGGAATTTTGGTGACCACATAATCAATGGTTGGCTCAAACGAAGCCGGCGTTGCCCCGCCGGTAATATCATTTTCCAACTCATCCAGCGTGTAACCAACAGCCAGTTTGGCCGCCACTTTGGCAATAGGAAACCCTGTCGCTTTGGAAGCCAGAGCCGATGAGCGTGAAACCCGTGGGTTCATTTCAATGACAACCAGGCGCCCATCATCAGGATTAACGGCAAACTGAACATTGGATCCACCGGTTTCAACGCCAATCTCACGCAATACAGCAATAGAGGCATCACGCATGATTTGATATTCTTTGTCTGTCAAAGTCAGCGCTGGGGCAATGGTGATGCTATCGCCGGTGTGAATGCCCATCGGGTCAATGTTTTCAATCGAACAGATGATGATGCAGTTATCATCCTTGTCACGCACCACTTCCATTTCAAATTCTTTCCACCCAAGCACAGACTCTTCAATCAAAACTTCAGTGGTTGGCGAGGCATCAAGCCCGCGCTCAATAATATCAAGGAACTCTTCTTTATTGTAAGCAATACCGCCCCCAGTTCCGCCCATGGTAAAAGACGGGCGAATAATGGCAGGCAAGCCAATATCATCCAAGCAATCAAGCGCTTCGCCGATGGTGTGGGCCACGCGCGATCTTGGCGTTTCCAGCCCGATTTTGTCCATTGCCTTGCGGAACAGGTCGCGGTCTTCAGCCTTATCAATCACACTGGCCTTAGCGCCAATCATCTCCACATTCAAAGCATCAAGAATGCCGCGCTTTTTCAATTCCAACGTTGTGTTAAGTGCAGTTTGCCCGCCCATGGTTGGCAAAATAGCGTCAGGGCGCTCTTCAGCAATGATTTTTGCCACCACTTCTGGAGTGATTGGCTCAATATAGGTTGCATCAGCCAGCTCAGGGTCTGTCATGATGGTCGCCGGGTTCGAGTTCACCAGAATGACGCGATAGCCTTCATCTTTCAGCGCTTTCACTGCCTGGGTGCCTGAATAATCAAATTCACACGCCTGCCCGATAATAATGGGGCCGGCCCCGACAATGAGGATGGAGGAGATATCGTCACGTTTTGGCATAAGGTTCTCAGTCGTTTGTCAGTTTATGCGTGTGCAAAATTTAGGCACATTAAGCGCCTTGCAAGAGCATATAAATTATTGGTTTGGTGAGCTGACTTTTTAGCCCTTCTGAGACGGGCACCTTAAACAAGGAATCTACCAAGGGCAATCCCTAAACGGGCGAAAAAAGGGAAATTTTGCGAAAATCCAACTTATATTTTAATCCCGTCCCGTTTCAGCTCGTTTGCGCTGGCCAGCGCAACGCGTGTGCCCTTTGGCGGGTTATACCATCCTTGGTCTTTGGTGTCTTTAAGCTGATTGCGCACCTTTAAAACTGTAAACATGCCGCCCATGGAAATATAATCATAAGGTCCCTCCAGCCCCACCATGGGAATAGCGTTATCAGGGGTGGGCATATGTTTCACATGTTTGCCCATATCCCCCATGCCATGCGTGCCCATGGCCATAAATTCGGGCACCAATTGGCGCAAACTAGGGTCAATTGTATCGGTTTTCACGCCCAACATATTGGGAATGCCATGTCCCATCTGGTTCATTGTGTGATGAGACATATGACAATGCATCGCCCAATCCCCTGGATTGTCAGCAATAAATTCAATATTGCGCGTTTGCCCCGTGGCCACCAAAACGGTTGTCTCAGGCCAACGCGCTGCAGGCGGTATCACCCCGCCATCCGTCTCGGAAATTTGAAATGTGTGCCCATGCAAGTGAATGGCATGATGGCTCATGGCACTTAAATTACCAATGCGAATGCGCACCCGCTCCCCGGTTTGAACAACCAACGCAGAGGTGCCGGGAAATACACGGGCATTTATGGTCAAGGTGTTAAAGCCAACCGGCACACTTGTGTCTGGCCGGTAAGTACCAGGCTTAATATCCCATTCCGATAACAGCATCGCAAAATCGCGATCAGGCCGTGGTTCTTGTGGGCGGCGAGGGTGAACAATAATGAGCCCCATCATCCCCATGCCCTTTTGCACCATGCCGTCTTTGTGCGAATGATACATTAAGGTGCCATGTTGGGTAAATGTCCATTCATATTTAAAAGTCTCCCCCGGTTGGATAGGGCGCTGGGTCAGGCCAGAGACCCCATCTTGCCCCATAGGCAAAATCACCCCATGCCAATGCACGCTGGTTGGCACCTTCAGTTTATTGGTCACATAAATGCGCACCCTGTCCCCTTCAACCGCCTCAATCACCGGTCCATGCACCTGCCCATTATAGCCCCAGCAATGCGCTTTTAACCCTGGGGAGAATTCATGCATAACTTCCTGCGCGGTGAGGTGATAAATTTTAACCCCATCTTTGATTTTAAAGGGCGCGGTGCTGCCATCAGGAACTGAGACAGGCAAATAGTCCTTGCCTGGTTCCCCAGGCGGGTAAGTGCCCAAAGGATCAACGGTTCTTGGATAATAAGGATTGCTGGTCGGCGTTTGATAAACGTCATCACTCAACACTGGCATGTCTGTTTTGTGTTCGCCGTGCATGTCATGATGGTCATGGTGAGGGTGAGCTTCTCCAGCTCTGGCTTTCTTGGCTGAAAACAACCCTGCAAAAAGGGCGCTAAACAAGGCCTCGCGTCGTGTCAATTTCATAGGTCAATGACCTCCTGTATCCAAGGGAGCATCCGATTGAGTGAGATTAAAATTTGATAAACCAGTCAGACCGTCTTGATTGAAATGCCCTTGAAGCAATTGGGTCAATTCAATCAAGGTCATCCAACTTTCCACTTGCAAAACAAAGTATTCTTGTTGGCGAGCAAGCTTTTGTTCTTTGGCCGTAAGCAGTCCAAAGGCTCCTTGCTGCATGGCGTTATAATCTTTCAACGCCCCTTTTTGTAAACGCGTTACATCGGGCAAAACCTTCAAGCGATAATGGGCACGTAATTTGGATTGATCTTTAAATTTTTGGGCTAACAACGCGGCCCTGTTGGCAACAGCCCTCATGAGCGCGTTAAGAGCAATCTCTTTCTGGCGTAACTGATGATAGGCCTTTAAGCGTTTGGCCTGTCCATGATCAAAAAGGGGGATCGTCAGTTCCCCAACAGGGCCAATTTGTTTCTCGCCGTCATCGCGTTCATATTCAATACCAAGCTCTAGATCTGGGATCAGGTTTTGACGCCGCTGTAATTGCTTTTGCAAACCAAAGGTGATCAACTCTTGGCGCGCAATGGCAATGTTTAGACTGTTTTGCAAAGCATGCCTTTTGATTGCCTTTGTCGGCCTGATCGAGCCAGGTAATTTGGTCATTCTGCCAGGCATTTGCCAACGCCCCAGATCCCTTTCATCAAGCCCCATTGCGTTGTGAAGTTGGGCCCGGCTTTGGCGTGCTTTTGCTTGGGCCTTTAACAAATCTGCATGACGCTGATTAACCCTTGCTTTGGCCTTGTCATACGCCGTCTGAGAGATATTGCCCGCCTCAAACAGCCCCTTTGCCAGTGTTTGTGAAGCTGTAGCGATTTCCAAGGCCTGCTTTGCAAACCGAACTGATTTCCGGCTTGCTAAGTGGGTGATATAAGCGCGATGCGTCTGGCCCGCATAAGCAAGGATCGCACTGACCACACGGTATTTTTCAGTTTCTAACTGGGACCGGGCCACCTCTTGGCGCAAAGGTTTTTGCAGCAAATCACTCAAAGAGGCAACCAAAGCCAGGGCAATATTGGGAGAGCTAGGCTCGTTGGTAAACAAAGTGCTGACCTCAAGCACTGGATTTTTCAATAACCCCGCCTGGCTAAGGTCAGCCTGCTTAATGCCCAGATTTTGATAAAGACTTACAAGCTGTTTGTTTTCCAAAAGGGTCAGTTGAATTGCTTTTTTGGCTGTCAGCGACCCTTGAAAATAGGGGGAAATATCATGAGTTTCATCATCGCGAGCCAGTTCTAAATGCGTGTTGGTCTGCAAGGATAAGAGATTAGAAACATCTGTTAAGCGGTTTTCATTTGGAACCATTTGACAAGCCCCCAAGACAGCACCAACCAAAATAAGGGCTATAAACCCTAACAGTTCCAGCGTTTTTTTGACAAAACCACGCATGATCATTCATCTATTCCTAAACAATGCAAATCCCCTTGAAGGGCCAAGCTTTAATGAAAGCCCTTTAAGGGGGGTAAAAAAGATGAATGTAAAAGATAAAGTCTCCTGTCAGGGGAAGGTCAAGTTAAGAGAGCACCTTACCCATCATAGACCGCAACAGGCAGTTCACTTGGCTTTATGTTATTTCTTGCCAAAGTCAGGGATGCTATCACAATAATTTCCCCGTTTTACCGCCGGGGTAACCCAAAGATAATCGGCAGCAACCTCTCCCTCTGGATCAAGCCAGGCAAGCTCTTGCACAGTTTTAACCCTTTCATTGGCTTCAACAAATTGAATAGACACTATATCAGAAGGGCCCTTGTGATCACCAGCACGCTTGCGCAAATACCAAGGCGCACCGCGATCATCTCGGGTATGCCCACTCCCAGCAATTAAAATCACTTGCCGTTGCTTGTTGTTATCATCAAGTGAAGCTGTGATCATCACATCAGCCATCCAAGCGTCACGAAACCGCTGCACATTTGCCATCGGCCTAATCACCCGTTCAGGCAATTTGTTGCAATGCACAGCGCGAACCTCTTCAATCAAACTTTTTTCAGCCTCAGGTTCTAACGGGACATCAAGTTTAAACGCCTTCAGGCTCTCTTCTGGAAGAGCAAAGATGTTCTTTTTGATCAGATGATTATTCAGTTTACGTGAGGCAAGGCCAGGGTAAACCTCTAAGTTATGCTCTAATATTGTCTCTCCAATGGGTTGATAGAGGCTCCAGTCGGGCCACCCATTGGCTTCCCATAACAAAGCGGTCCCCATATGCTCAGCTTTTGGAGATTTCTGGGCCAAGAAAGCGTCCAACCGTCTCATTTGATCAACCCGGATCATTTCTATGACCAGACTTGGTTTCACCAAAGTGTCAGCTAATTTATTGATGATTTGGGCTTGCAGCCAATGATGGTCAGGATTGTCGTGTTTCTCACCAAGTAAGACATAGCGTTTTGTCTTTAAATCAGCCTCAAGCTCTTCTACTGAAACAAAGGCTTGTTTTTTTCGAGACCAAATTTTACCTACAAGCGCGTGATTGGTTTGTATGCCAGAGCGCCAGTGCTCAGGGTTGCTAAGCTTGGAAGCCAAAGCAGGCTGAGATACCAAAAGTACCAAAGTAAAAGAAAAAAAAGCCCGAAAAAATTTCATATACAACTCCTTAGGCAACAGAACACATAAAATTAATAGGTCCTGAGCCTAGCAAGAGAAAAAGAGTTTCAGCCCTACATGAATTGGCTTTATTCTTCTAACAAATCTAAGCCTTTTTCAGCCGCCATCAAATTAACAAAACGGGTGAACAGATAATGACTGTCTTGCGGACCAGGGCTGGCCTCAGGGTGATACTGAACAGAAAAAACCGGCTTACCCTTTAATCGGATACCACAATTAGTGCCATCAAATAATGACACATGCGTTTCTTCTAAAGTTTCAGGCAGGCTATCTCTATCAACCGTAAAGCCATGGTTCATAGATGTGATTTCAACTTTACTGGTTGTGTGATCTTTAACCGGATGATTGGCCCCGTGATGCCCTTGCGCCATTTTAACCGTATTTGCCCCAAGCGCGCGCGCCAAAATTTGATGGCCCAAACAAATGCCAAAAATAGGCTTGCCACTTGCAACCAATTTTTTAATTTCCGGCACCGCATAATCACCCGTTGCCGCCGGATCGCCAGGACCATTGGAAATAAAAATACCATCAGGGTCTTTGGCTAAAATCTCTTCTGCCGTTGATGAGGCCGGCATAACAGTAACCTGGCAGTCATGACTTGCCAGCAGGCGAAAAATATTACGTTTGGTCCCACAATCAAGCGCCACCACATGGAAGGAGCAATCTTGTGCCTTGCCATAGCCCTTGTTCCATTGCCAAACCGTCTCATCCCACTCATAACTTTTATCCGTGGTGACATCACTTGCAAGGTCAGCCCCTTCAATCCCGGTCCAGTCAGCGGCTTTTGCTTTGAGCGCATCAACATCAAAAACGCCATTAGGATCATGAGCAATCACCGCGTGCTGCATACCTTTTTCACGAATAAGATTAGTCAGCGCCCTTGTATCGACACCAGCAACAGCGATGATGTTATTAGCCTCTAACCAGTCATTTAAATGCTTTTCAGCCCGGTAATTAGACGGCTCAGTAATAGCCGCTTTTAATATACATCCTTTAACAGTACCCTTTGCACCCAAGTTGCTGGTTTCACAATCTTGGTTATTAGTGCCCACATTGCCAATGTGAGGAAAGGTGAAAGTGATGATTTGGTCTGCATAAGATGGGTCAGTTAAAATCTCTTGATAGCCAGTCATAGCGGTATTGAAACAAATCTCTCCAACAGCCACACCTTGCGCCCCGGCACCTTGCCCCTCTAAAACAGTGCCATCTGCCAGAACAATAAGGGCTGTCGTTTTCCCGGCCTCCCACGGAGCCGGTGGGTTTGTATGCGCAAGGATCTTAATATCAGTTTGAGCGGTGTCTGGTGAAATTGGATCTGACATTCATGTAGCCTTTAAAAATAGAGAAATATACACTTAAGTTTTATAAGGAATATGCATCCTTTTGCCAGTTGACTGAGCTTTAAGATTTGTCACTATCATTGTAAATTATAGACTTACCATACACTGTAACGATGGAGAAGCCCTTGGCAAACGGTCCACACATAAGTGATTGGTTTTTTATAGTCAACAAAAAAAATAATAAAATATACAAGAAAATCAACAATTTAAGCTTTTAAAATCATTTGCGTTGAAAGCCCAAAATGCATTAGGCTCTTGGAACGAAATTGATTCTTAAGGTGTAACAATGCGCGATGAAATAAATGAAAACCTGAAAACGGCCATAAAAGCGCAAGATAAGCGCCGTGTTGGGACCCTGCGATTGATTAATGCGGCCATTAAGGATCGTGATATTGCCGCGCGTTCTTCGGGTAAAGATGCGGTCACTGATGCAGAGATTTTAGAAATCTTGGCCAAGATGGTAAAGCAGCGTGTTGAATCAGCCCAAACCTATGAAGAGGCCGGGCGCGGTGAGCTTGCCGCCCAAGAGCGCGAGGAAATTGAAATCATCAAAGACTTTTTGCCCCAACAAATGAGTGAGCAAGAAGTCTCAGCCGCTGTGAAAGAAGTGGTTGATGAAATTGGCGCTTCAAGCTTGAAAGACATGGGCCGCACCATGGGGGCATTAAAAGAAAAATACGCCGGAAAAATGGATTTTGGCCAGGCCAATAAGGTGGTCAAAGAGCTGCTGCAATAAGAGGTTATTTTGAAGTTTCGTGTTCCATGAATGAACGCAGCACATCATTAATGCGGGATTGATACCCTTTTCCTTGGCCCTTGAAAAAATCAATAACATCCTTGTCAAGGCGAATGCTGATCGCTTTTTTGGGAGACACTTTTATAAAGTTCACTTCATCCCAATCAATTGCCGGAGCGGCATCAGGATTGGCCGCGATTTGGGCATCAATTTCTTCATCCGTTAGATTGGCGATTTTTTCCCAATCAGTTTTATCCTGATCAAGTCCCTCGCCCAAACGCATTCTGGTAATTTTCTTGTTCATATTTCCTTGCTCTTCTTGCGCTGATAATACGCTTTACTCTTTCATGCTCGAAGACCCGCCATGTGTAAATGACAGTGATTATTCGCTCGTCAGGTCCAATGATGCCAATCGCTAGAAAGCGCTCTTCATCATGGTGAGTTTGAGAAGATTCAAATTCAAGAACGTCATTCTCCCAAACGGTAATCGCTCTTACAAAGTCAATGCCATGAATGTTTATGTTGTGTTGACGCTTGGTTTCATCCCATTCGAAGTGGTGCTGTTCAGATGATGCCATTGATTAATCTCCTGCAAGACATGTTGCTTGCTGATAATAATTTGCGTTACAGACATTTATATTTTCTCCTGTAATAGGCTTCTCATCAGACTGAGACACCACTCTCAGTAAGAAGAATTGTATATACATTTTATATTTTGTCAAGTTTCATGGCGAACTAAGAATCTCAACATCCAACACATCTGCATAATGCTCTAAATGATCAACAGGCTTTTCTTCAATGCGAGCAGCATAAAGCGGTAGCGTTTTACTCTTATCCCTATGAATCAACTCAATGATTTGATAAGGCGCACTGGATTGAGCCGATGGCGTTTCTTTTGAACGCAACTGTACACCCTCATAAGCCTTTAAAGGCTCTTGCCAGCGACTGCTTCTCAACCAGCCATGCGTTTTCACGTGCACAAAGTCATCATCAAACACCATCACTGTTTGCCCTTTGGGAGAAAATAAGGTCCTGGCCAGGGTTAAACCACCAAAACTGCCCCAACCAAGCCCAAACAAGGTCATAAGATTAAATCCACCTTGCACCAAACCTGTTCGAAATAACACATAGCCGATGATGGTAAAAACAAGTCCCATGAACACCCCCCCAAACCGCTGGGTTGGTGGGCTGGGCACTTTGATTGTGGCTGGCAAAGTGACAATTTCTGCCTCAAATGTACGTTTGCCGCTACCCGATAATCTAACTTGGACTGCCATCTAACCTGTCCCCCAAATAAGCTATTTATCTGCCCACTCAGACCCTTTTAGCGTTTTAGCGAGGTCTTTTGAACCCTTTTGATGCTTGTCACGACAGATAAAGCATATGGTTCACAAATTAAGGGGATTATTATGAAAGTTATACAGATCATACTGCTTACAAGCTTGGCGTTAACCGCTCTTGGAACAGGGGCAAGCGTTCTGGCAATACAACATATTGGCCCGCAAAGTGTGAATGAACTGGTGAGCGGTCAGCCACTAAACCACTTGTCTCATCATTCTAGCTTGCAGTTCATAAATCAAAACTATGAATGTGTGTTGGCAGATGAGCCAATTTGCATCTCGCACTTTACATATCAAGGGCATTAAAAAGATGAATGGTTTTAATCTCAAGACAAAAGAAAAAAAGCCGGCTTAAGATAAAAATCTCAAGCCGGTCTTTATTTAGCGGATACGTGTGATACAAACAGGTGTCACACCTGCATTGATAAAGCCAAGGCGTTTTGCCCCGCCACGTGTTAGATCAATCACGCGGCCAGCGATAAACGGCCCGCGATCATTAATACGGACAATAATAGATCGGCCATTGCGCTTGTTTGTCACTCTTACCTTGGTGCCAAAGGGCAAAGATTTGTGAGCTGCAGTGTTAGCCCCATGGCGCAAGCGTTCACCGCTGGCGGTTTTGGTGCCAGGACCGGCATACCAAGAGGCTTTGCCACATTGTTTAAAGGCAGCTTGAGCCGGGGTCTGCATCAAAAAACCCGCAGCAATCAACGCGCACAAGAAACCTGTCCGTTTCAAAAACATTTAAATACTCCAATTTATTTTGGTTGAAAATTTTAGTGCCTGAATTGGCCTTTCGACGATTTGTCGTTTTGAAAAGATCAGCCTGGTCACTCAGGCCGCGCGGAAAATTAACGATAAATGTGGCATTGTCAAGACAGGCCTATGTGGCAGATTTATCACCAACAAATCAGGATCAAAAAAGTCAAGGTGTTATAATAGGCTGGCGTTTAAAAAACAGGTATGATGAACAGGTCCTTAAGTCTTGAGTTGAAAAAGGCTAAATGGGTTTAAACAAATCAAGTCAGCCATAAGGAAATGAGGGAGAAGAGGCATGCGTTTTGCAATTAATTTGGTTGTATTCGGGGCGCTCATAACCACAATCTTAAGTCAAGGACAAACCGCTGAGGCGCAAGATAAAAGCCGGATCCCGCCAATTGAAACCTACAAGGCCATGCTGGCTGCCAACAAAAACACTGGCTGGGTACAATTTCGTAATTTTGGCGGCAAACAGTGGCTCTATTTTTCAGCCCTACAAACCCTTCATTGTCGGCTAAAAGAAATT
>JANQQH010000076.1 GCA_028285025.1 Hyphomicrobiaceae bacterium
AAATTTCCTTGTCAAGGGCGGTAGCCGCATAGCGGGGACCCTTGACAAGGGAATTTAAAATGCCAAAGTCTCACCATGGAAGTTAAGGCACACCTCAGCCAACAATGGATGTAACAAGTTCGCCCACAAAGGATCATGACAAAATCTTCCCCTGAAAAACAGCGCTTAGACCTGATGATGGTGGCCAAAAGCCTGGCCCCCACGCGTTCTAAGGCGCGAGAATTGATCAATCAGGGTTATGTTTATGTTGATGGTGAGCAGGTGACCAAAGCCGGGCAAAGCTGGGCGAGCACAGTTAACATCACGCTCGCCCCGTCCACACCAGACTATGTCTCGCGCTCAGCCGCCAAGTTAGAACACGCGCTAAAAACTTTCACTGTTGATGTAGAAGGGCGTACCGCACTTGATATTGGCGCTTCCACTGGCGGGTTTACGCAAATTTTGCTCAAAGCAGGGGCCGCCCATGTTTATGCCGTGGATGTGGGCCATGGCCAATTGCATGAAAGTTTGGCAAAAGATGAGCGCGTCACCAACCTAGAAGGGCGCGATGCACGCAGTTTAAAGAGCCTAGATTTTGACCCCCTGCCCACCATTTTAACCTGTGATGCCAGCTTTATTTCACTGATCAAGGTGATCGAGATCCCAATGCAGCTTTTGCCACCTGGTAGTTGGCTGATTGCCCTGATAAAACCACAATTTGAGGTCAGCAAAAAAGACTTGAACAAAAAGGGCGTTGTGCGCGAAAAGGCCTTGTCAGAGGGGGCAATTGACCGCATTGTCAAATGGTTTGAAAGCCAGCCAAAATGGCACGTCATCGGCACCACGCCTTCCCCCATAGCGGGCCATGCCGGCAATCGGGAAACGCTCATTTGTGTTGGAAAAGAAGATAAAGAAGAAGATAAAGAATAAGTGCAGTTTAAGGCACATTTTAATGCAAAGAATAACAATGAAATTTATATTAGCTGTTTTACTGAGTGTATTTTTTAGCACACAAGCTTTTGCTGCCGGGGGCAATAACCCGTTCCCAGATGTGCCGATCAAATCAAAAAAGAAAATAACCATCATTGTCGCACCGCAAATGGTGAATTGCCAGGGGGCGCAAGGGGCGCAAAAATGCTTAAGCATCATCTCAGCCACCGGCCAAAC
>JANQQH010000118.1 GCA_028285025.1 Hyphomicrobiaceae bacterium
GGTGAACGCGGAACCAGTTGACGCCTTGTCGATCATGGTCCACCGCGACCGGGCTGAAACGCGCGGGCGCGGCATGTGCGAAAAACTAAAAGATCTCATCCCGCGTCATTTGTTCAAAGTTCCAATCCAAGCCGCCATTGGCGGCAAGGTAATTGCCAGAGAAACCATTGCGGCCCTGCGCAAAGACGTGACCGCCAAATGCTATGGCGGCGACATCACCCGCAAGCGCAAATTGTTGGAAAAGCAAAAAGCGGGCAAAAAGAAAATGCGCCAATTCGGCAAAGTCGAAATCCCACAAGATGCGTTTATTAAAGCGCTAAAGATGGATGACAACTAAGGTCACTATCAATGTTATGGCCGTATCTAGCACGGTTTTTTAATTTCGAATAATAATACGAGCGCTTGCCTTGTTCCGGCGCATCAACGCATATAGCCGCCGCGCTGCCACCGGGTGTAGCCGAATGCAACCATGAGAAGCTGGACGACCAAGATGTTTGATATCATTGGTACCATGAATGGCATAGCCGCCTTTAAAAAAGATCGACCACGGCATAGGTGAATTATAATATTTAGAAGAATAATGCATCCGCTTCATCAAGCCAGGGCGATAAGAGCCGCGCGGTGTCCAATACCCTCTGCGCCCGGTCGAGACCTGCCATACATAGCGGCGAACCCCATTAACATAAACCCGCATCATCTGCTGTGAAATATCAACTTTTGCCACCACCCTGGCCGCTTGTGCGGAAAAAGAAAAACCGGAAAAGAAAAAGAGAGAAACCACCAAAAAACAAAAACGTTTAAAATTCACAACTCACACTCCCCTTTAAAAAATCACGACAGCATGACCTTACCCCGCTGCCAATTGCGGAAAAGTAAAAAAACAGTGAATAATGGGGCCGAATGAGGTAAATTAGAAAAGAAACTTAGTGAGTTCCATAATAAACCTTTGCCTTTTGGCCCAGTGTTTTCTCCGCTTCCATTTTCATGCGTACAAGTTCAAGCCGCAAACGATCAATCTCTTCTTGCAGTCGTGTTTCTTGATCATAAAGGCGTTGCTTTTCTTGCTTTTTGACTTTTTCCTCTTGCATCTTTTCGCGGATTTCTTTGAGTTGATTCTGCGCCTCATAAAGGCTCATCTTCACATTATAGCCGCGATACCCCCAAGCATTGGCTTCTTTTAACAAAGGCACTATAGAGCCAGAACAAGCCCCGTTATATTTTTGCCCATCAAGCCCAAGATCAAGTTGGCGCTGAATATCACAATAAGATTTCAAACCAGTAAGGCGCCCCTTTTTATAAGCGGTCATATTGGCTGTTAAACCATACCCCTTACAGGCCTTTTGGTGATCTTGAAAGCGGCTCACATCATGGCCGTGCTCACCATCACGCTTGCCAATGCTATGCCAGTCCCCTTTTTCGCACTCATGCTTGGTAAGGGTTGCGCAAGAGCCAAGAAAAAAAGAAATAAAGACAAAAATAAAAACCAATCGAAACATAAGCAACAATGCCTCCAAACCGCAAACGACACATTTTTACTTGAAAAAAAGATGTAATCGCATCTTTGCAAGTCAAAAATTCACTGTCAATATTATTTGAAAAGAAAAGCAATGCAGCAATTGTGCTTAATAACTCCCGCCATTTTGGCAAAAGTGCGGTTGCTGGGGGGCAGGCAAAGCGCTAAAACAAATAAATCGCAAAAACATAAAATGAGAAAATCCCTTTGATGGATCAAAATGCTCTAGGGGCGTAGACATGGAAAAAAACATCACCAAAAAACGCAACACGCGAACAACCACCAAAAAAAGCACAAAAACACCTGCTGCACCTCAAAACATTATTGCTCTGATTTACGATTTTGATGGCACACTCAGCCCGCGCAACATGCAAGAATATGCCTTTTTGCCAAAGATCGGGATCAATCCTAAAACCTTCTGGAAACAAGTCGCGCAACTATCCATTGAGCGAGAAGCTGAACCCCTCATAACCTATATGCATTTGATGTATCAAAAAGCGCAAGAAAAGGGGCTGCAGATATTGCGCAAAGATTTGGTGGCGCAAGGACGCGAGGTGGAATTTTGCCCCGGCGTTGAAAAATGGTTTGCCCTTATCGACCAATATGTGAAAAAGCAATCCAAAGGCACAGTTTGCGTGCGCCATTATCTGGTCTCATCTGGTTTAAAAGAGATCATTGAAGGCACAAAAATTTACAAAAATTTTGATAATGTGTTTGCCTCAGAATATTATTTTGAAGCCTATCAATTGCCCTACCCAAAACGGGTGATCACAGACACCTCCAAAACTCAATATTTGTTTCGCATAAACAAAGGGATAGAAGATGTGAACCGTTCCATAAATTCACATATGCCTGAAGGCGAACGTCCCATCCCCTTTTCACAAATGATCTATTTTGGCGATGGCGAAACCGATGTGCCCTCAATGGCCGTGACCCGTCAGAACAACGGCTTTGCCATTGCCGTTTACCCCAAGCAAAAATCAGCCAAAACCTGTAAAGAATTGTTTGACGTTGGCCGGGTCGATTTTTATGCCCAAGCCGATTACACCAAAGGATCAGCCCTTCACAACCGCACCTGTTTGTTAATCGACAGAATCTTAAGTGATATTAAAGTGCGAGAAGAAAAAGAAAAATTGCAAAAAACACATAAGTAAAAAGAAAAGCCCTTATGGCGCGAGAAAGTAACCACGCTAAAGCACTAAGCAACCTTAAATATTGCAATCAAAAGAAGAAAATAGAAAGGGAGGTGGGCGCCAAATTATAGTGCTAAAAAACTTCTATATTTGAAACCTGGCGCGCCACCTATATTTGAAATAACATAGCATGAAAATGTCATAATTGCTAGGTCTAAGAGGGTCAAAATTTTAAAATTGATTTTGGTAGGGGATAAAAAACCATACGGCAAACAAACTGGAAATTGGCGCACGACAATGAAACAGATTATATCCGCAATACTGTTTATAGGATTGTTCTCAAGCTTTGTGATACAAGCTGTGCATGCACAGCCAAATGTTGAGAAAGCCAAAAAAGCCGTTCCAGCTAAAAAACTTTTCGGCTTCGTATTAGACAAAGCGGCCCTGAAAGCCAAAGCCATAGGTTATTATACCAGGGGTTGTCTGGCTGGCGGTCAAGCCTTGGCGGTCGATGGGCCTGCCTGGCAAGCTATGCGCTTATCGCGCAACCGCAATTGGGGCCATCCCAAACTTATCTCTTATCTAGAGCGCTTTGCCAAACAAGTGAAAGAAAAAGACGGTTGGCCCGGTCTGCTCATTGGTGACCTATCGCAACCAAGGGGCGGGCCAATGTTAACAGGTCATCGCTCTCATCAAATAGGACTTGATGCAGACATATGGCTCAACCCGATGCCCAACCGCCGCTTAACTGACAAAGAGCGCGAAGAAACCTCTGCCATATCCATGCTGGATAAAACCGGTCTGAAGGTGAACCCCAAAGTATGGAGCAAGTCGCATGTTAAAGTGATAAAACGCGCCACACAATTTCCCGAAGTCGAACGCGTTTTGGTTCACCCGGCAATCAAGAAGGCGCTGTGCCAAGCAGCTGGCGATGACAAAAGGTGGCTGCGCAAAGTTCGCCCTTGGTGGGGCCATCATTATCACATGCACATTCGCTTAAAATGCACAGAACCAACTTGCAAAGCCCAAGGGGCGCCGCCAGCCGGCGATGGCTGCGGCAAGCAGTTAGATCATTGGTTTAAATTACTGACCCGCAAAGTCACGCCCAAGCCAAAATGCCTGGCCGGTTCATTGAAGAAAAAGGGCAAGGGCTGGATTTGTAATTGCTCAAAAAATTTAAAACGCATTGCGCTGGGCAAAAAGGGCGGCGCTAAATGCGTGTTGGAAGATGGAACAGTGCCAAGAGCCAAAGTGGTGAGAAAAAATCTAAACTGGATGCCAGCAGCTTGTCGCAATCTCTTAGTAGCAGACAAAACACCCATTTTTAAGACGCTAACCATGCCGGAGAAAATAGATCTTCCAATAAAGAAGTAACTCAAAAATATACAG
Organism: Hyphomicrobiaceae bacterium; assembly: GCA_028285025.1. Taxonomy (GTDB): domain Bacteria; phylum Pseudomonadota; class Alphaproteobacteria; order Rhizobiales; family HXMU1428-3; genus HXMU1428-3. Next base: position 4,036 of record JANQQH010000118.1, read on the forward strand.
ATTATAAAATTCAGTCTTCTTGAGCCTCAGGTGCCTTAGCAACATAACCATCAAGACTATTTTCAAGGGCTTTATTGAGAACAGCATCTGTCAGCTTTTCAGCTAAACAATCAACATTGTATGTGTTATCCGTATTTGCAGAAATAGAATATTTTACGCGCTCTAAAATCTGAGCGCGACTCTAACTAGCAACTTTCGCAGCATATTTTCTTGCAGAAGCATTTGCCATAGAAGACATGAAAGCACCATCCTAAATATGATATTTTTTCAAACTCCCTTGCATTCTGAAGGAAGTAAGGAGTTAATAAAAAGTTAACTTAAATACAAACATCAATCAATTCAATATAAAAGGCAATTAAGTCAAAAATAGCAACAATCTATTTTAAAATAAGATTGATAAACAAAGAGTTAATGAGGGCAGGGCAACAAAAATGACACATCACTTAACAATAGGAAAAATTGCCCAACTGATTTTCCCCACAGAAAAAAAATCAAAAAAATTATTAGTAACAATTATAAGAAGCAAATGAAGCGTTATAAGGCTCTTATTAAAAAACTGAAAAATGATAAGTCAGAACAAGCAATAAGAGAACTTCAAAATGAGTTTGAAAAAGTCATCGAAGTGGCAACACAACAAGCACATCCAGCTGATTTATTTGCTCTGACTAGCTATCTATTAGAAATAAGCGGCGCTTTTGGATATTATGGTTACAATTGTGATGAACAATGCTGTTATAAAATAGAAAATAGAAATGAGCTTAGCAAAATCGGACAAGATTGGTCTAAGCAAGATTTTTATGAAATTCCCAAATCTGTCATTGATAAATGGAAAGAATTTACCAAATTTTGGAACCATAAAGTAAAAGTAAAACATGATAACCAAAACCAGTCATCAGAAGCAATCGCCCCTTGGGTTTTCGTTGCACATGAATTAATGATTATTGCTGATGAAGCTTGTGCTCAAATCAGCAGAAAAGTTCCTGATCAAGGCGCCCAAAATTATAATTGTTTCCAAGAAGAGTTTACTTACCTTCTCGCCGAGGCATCTGTGCTAGACAGGCCAGGGGCTGAAAACCAAGAAAACAGTGAAAATATTTTTGATGGGATTCATACAATATGTCGTCTTGCAGATAAAAATATTGTTTGTGTTTTACCAAAAACTAGAGTGGCGCAAGTAGGTTGTAATCATCGCTCTTTTTCTAATCATTTAAGCCTATTGCAAACTCATAGAAAATTATCAATAGGATATCAAAAACTTTATGCAGCCAATCTCATCCCAGATGAAGAGCCCTTAAATTTATTATTAATTCCATATCCATTTCAAATTTTTGCAACAGATTTTGAAGAATGGAAACCGGACAAAAAAAGAATTAATGAAAGATTTTTTGGAGAGTTTAAATTAGTGCAAAATTGGTTAAAAAGTAAGGATCAAAGAATGGAAATAATCCATTTGACCCTCGCCCTAATCAAGGAAGCAGAAAAAGATATTGGAAAAATCAATGGGCTAATTTTTCCAGAATATGCTTTGAATTGGTCAACCTATAATAGAATGTCAAAAATACTAGTAGAAGAGTTTGAAAATTTAGAGTTTTTTATTGCAGGTTCATCAGACAATTGTGATGGAGAAAAAGCTAACATCGTTTCAAATCGATTATATGGCTATGAAGATGAAAAGAATATCATATCGCCTCATGAATTTATAAATAGTCGTCGAAAACATCATCGGTGGTGTTTAGATAAAAATCAAATTTCGAATTATCATTTGGGTGCAGTGTTAAATCCTAAAATGGATTGGTGGGAGCGTCATTCAATAGCGGATCGAAAGTTAACAATCTCTAATTTCCGAGAAAATTCAACTTATGTGCCTATGATCTGTGAAGATTTAGCTAGAATGGATCCATGCCATGAATTATTGCGTTCACTCGGCCCCAATCTAGTATTTGCACTATTACTTGATGGCCCCCAACTAGCTTCCAGATGGGGTGCTCGTTATGCACATACTCTGGCAGATGATCCAGAATGCTCTGTTTTATCCTTATCCTCAAAAGCATTAATTAATCGACAAAATAAAAGTACGTCTTTTTCTCCCTCACATGCCATTGGCTTATGGAAAGATGACACAGGCAAGACAGTTGAAGTCAATTGTCCTGATTGTGCTTCTGGTGTTGTGATCACATTAACAGCAACGAAAACAAAAAATTATTCTGTGTGCAAAAGGGTAAAAAAAGACTGTATCAGTTGGCATTTTGTCAGCCAGCATCCCATTGAATTAGCAGGCTCTGAAGGCGCATTAGCAAATAAAATAATTAATCGATCCAATTAAAGGCCTCAAAGTTGAGCCCATAAATCATATTCATCTGAATGGGTAATTTTCACCTGCAGGCGATCCCCTGGCGCCAGCTCTGTTTCTCCGTTTAAAAACACACAGCCATCAATCTCAGGCGCATCCCATTGGGAGCGGGCAATGGCGCCCTCTTCATCAACCTCATCCACCACCACATCAATGGTTTGGCCAACCTTTCTTGCCAGCACCTTCGTGCTCACCTCTTGTGCCTTGGCCATAAACCTGTGCCAGCGCTCTTCTTTCACTTCTTCAGGCACATGATTGTCAAGCTCATTGGCCCGTGCGCCGTCCACATTTTCATATTTAAAACAACCCACCCGAGCCAATTCTGCCTCTTCCAGCCAGTCTAATAGAATCTGAAAATCTTCTTCCGTTTCCCCTGGAAAGCCCACAATAAATGTTGAGCGCACCGCCAGCTCTGGGCAAATAGAGCGCCACTTAGACAAACGTTGTAAAGTTTTTTCTGCAAAAGCAGGCCGGGCCATGGCTTTGAGAACAGACGGGCTGGCATGTTGGAACGGAATGTCCAGGTAAGGCAAAATCTTACCCTCAGCCATGAGAGGGATAACTTCATCCACATGAGGATAAGGATAAACATAGTGCAAGCGCACCCACACACCCATTTCGCCAAGGCCTTGCGCCAAGTCCTGAAAACGTGTGGCAAGCGCCTGGCCTTTCCATGTTTCTTGCTGATATTTCACATCAAGCCCATAAGCGCTGGTGTCTTGTGAGATGACAAGCAATTCCTCACAGCCCGCTTCAACCAAGCGCTCAGCTTCGCGCAACACTTTATGAATGGGGCGCGATTGCAAAGGCCCGCGGATAGACGGGATAATACAAAACTTGCATTTATGATTACACCCTTCAGAAATTTTCAAATAAGAATAATGGCGCGGTGTAAGCTTAATGCCTTCCTTAGGCACCAAATCAACATGCGGATTATGCGCCATCGGGGCAGCTTTTTGAACCTCTTTGACAACGCTTTCATATTGCTGTGGCCCCGTAACAGCAAGAATGTTTGGATGATCTTGCTTGATGGTCTCAGTCTCGCCAACCAAACAACCCGTGACAATGACACGTCCATTTTCATTCATCGCCTCTGAAATGGCGGCAAAACTTTCCTCGCGCGCGCTGTCAATAAACCCACAGGTGTTCACCACCACCACATCAGCCCCGTCATAGGACGGGGCAACCTCATAGCCGCAAGAGCGTAATTTGGTTAAGATGCGTTCAGAATCCACCAAGGCTTTTGGGCAGCCCAAACTGACAAACCCAACTTTTGGGGCATGCGCTGTCATGCAAATATCCTTTATAAATGTAACAATGTCAGTAGAGGTCTAATTCCAACGCGTATTGCGTTTTGCGCACATTAGCTTTGGCTGTCAAGTGAGAATCACAATGCTTTATATGAGATCATGTACAGATTTTTTCTCAAAACGAAGGTGATAAAATAAGGCGTGAGGCAAACCTAAGGCAGAACCCCATCCAGCAAATTGCCATTTTCCCCATTACCGTCAATCATACCTTCAAGCAAACTTTTCATCTGCTCACCGGAAATTTTCTTCTTTTTGATATCCTTAACAACCTTTTCAACGGTTTTTACCGTATCTTTTATGGCCTGGCCATTGCTATCCAAAAGCCCTTTGGCATCAGGCAAAATAGCCGGGTTTGCCAGCGGTCCTTTGACGCGCAAAGGAATTTGAATGCCCTGCTCTTTGGCGTCCCCGCCTTGGCCTTGCAAACTGCCGACAATTTTTGGATTGAGCCCATAATCAATTTGCTCAGCAGGCAAATTAACAATGCCTTTGCCACTCATCCGCAATAAGGGGCCCTTCATCAACAGATCTTGATTTTTAACCACGCCGCCTTCAATAGAAAAGCTTGCGGTTAATTCACTAAAATCAGTTTTCTCTGAAGGTTTGGTAACCAACTTATCCAACCGCCCTTTTTGTAAATTGCGCAATAAGCCTGGAATGTTTACCCCCTCCAAAGCCCCATCAGCAACGGCAATTTTACCAGTACCATTTAGTCCAGAAACCATCTCCTTTTGGCTTGCACCTGAACTAATAACATCAAGATCCAGATCAGCAGCACCAGAAATAAATTTGAACCCTGCACTGTTGGTTAAAAGAGGTTTCATTTGAACCTGCTTTAAACTGATCTTTCCCTTTAAGGAAGGTCGAGATTTTGCCCCATTCAAGACAAGGTTCATCACCCCGCTCCCGCCATAAAGTTTAAAGTTGGGCAACACGGCTGTCATAACACCGGCAGTTAATTTCGTGTTAAGCAGTGCTTTTTCGATAGAATGGCCCATGACTTTGAGGCGTCCAGCGTCCAATTGCATTGCCCCATCAAAAGCCCTTAAAGCACCAAAGTCAATTTTTTGCGAATTCCAAGCGGCAACAGCCGTCTTATATCCTGTTTGCAACGACCCACGTTTGATCGATTTGTTTTGATCAAGATAAGGATCAAGATTCAAAAAGTCTGTTTTTAAAATGGCTTCAATTTTGGGTCTCACCCCTTGCGGAATAATACGCAAATCACCAATCAACCTAGCTTGATCTATTTTGATCGTCGCATTCTTTAACAAAAGAGCCTGATCAGAGGCTGAAAGCCGACCACGCACATAAGCTCCCCCAAAGCCTTGGGGTGGGACATCAACATCAAACCAGGACAGAAGCTTTTGCAAAGAGAATGTTTGCACATCTGTATCGCCTTGAAGTTGCCACCCGTCTTTAAGACGAAGTCGCCCAGCGAACTTACCCTCAAACCGCTCTGAATTGGCCTGAAAATTCGCCTTTGCTGGTTCCTCGTTAAGAAGCTGACCAAGGGTAGAGACCGTGCCATTTAATTTAATACGGTCCTGGTTAAAACGGACACTGCCATCAGCTGTAACATCCTTATCAGCGCCAGGGGCCTGAACTTTCATGTTTATAGCTTCAACTATAGTTTCTTTATTGGTTTTTTGGTCAATTAATTTCAGCCCACCATTGATAATCTCAATTTCACCAATTTGAATAGTATCGCGTGAAGTGGCAGCAGATTTCAAATCATCAACTGTAGGACCGCTCGGGTCCACTTCATTATTTGTTTTTTCTTCCCCTGCGCCCTTTTCAGCAGCCTCTTTCTCAGCTGCTTCTTTTTCAAGGCGCTCTAGCGTGCGTGCAATAATATCGCTGGTATCAAGCACCTCTTCTTGAGCAACTTTAAATGACGGCAACACATAAGATTTTGCAAGGCCAGCAGATTTAATCTCATAATTGGTGCGCCCTTTACCATCGCTAATCAGGGCAATCTCAGGCCGATGGAAAATAATTTTGTCAACTTCAACCTTTTTGCTCAATAAAGGCAATAACTTTAAATTCGCTTGCAAACGGCCAATAGAAACAAAATCAGGCCCTCTAATTTCTGGCGGGTTGTGAATGATGATATTATTCAGGTCCAATCCAAAGCTGGGAAAGAACCTGTAAGACATTTTACCTTTAAAAGAAATATCACGCCCGGTTTTCTCTTTAATAGCTAAAGAAATCTGTTTTTTAACAGTCTCAGGCGGTACAATAAAAGGTAAAGCAAAAGTAGCTCCAATAGCCAAAATGAATAGAGCGGCAATGCCAATGCCCAAACCTAACGGCCACGAGATGCCAGATTTAGAAGCACCTTTGTCATAAGGCAAAGCGGTTTCATGGGCTAAGTTGGTATCATAAGCATTTTTATAATCGTAATTAGATTGTATAGACGCTGCATTGGAATCATAGGCATTTCCCAAACCCTCATACCCGCGCTGTGGCGCAAAAGTCTCTTGAGTTGATGGTGCCACAACAGATTCTAGATGAACGTCATCTTCAACCAGATCTTGGATCTCGCCAGGCTCAAAGTGCCCAGAAGCACCCTTTTCTTCATTGACAAAGGGGGGGGTGTCTTTCGCTTTTTTCCGGTCTATAGAAAAGCCATCTTGTCTGGCATGCTGATCAAAGTCTTGTGTGTCAACAGTTCTTTGATCAAACCGTTCCTTTTGAAAATCAACATATTTATTCTCATCTGCACCCTGCTGAAGCTTATTTGAAGACTCAAATTGCTTACCTTCTTCTTTGGCCACATGTGGGTTTAATTGTTTCTGATGGGGCCCCGAGTTGTTTTCTGGATCAGAGGTCAACGCATGGCCATTATCTTGTTTTTGTTGGTCAGGCCCAATGACCTGGTTAGCTTGAGCCATAACATTTTTGCTTGCAAGCTCACGCACTTCAGCCACTTGAGCAGCGGGCAACCAATTGTCAAACCCGTTGCGCCATAAATAGTCTCCATCAAGCAGTTCGCGATCACGCACCAATTGTGCCAAATCATGATCAGTCACAGGTCCATACTGTTTGCCATCTCGAGCGATGTACCATTGGTTTTGCATTTTAAAAAAACCTGAAATTTATAATTAATACACGCGATCCTGAAGCGGTATAAAATTCATTCATAAAAAAATCTAACCGAAAATCCCACTTAGTCGTACCATAAACATACAAAATTCCACCAAGAAATGTAAACGCATCTCTTGACAGAGTAAAAACCAAACAATCATTTTGTAAATTTGGTGCTTAAGAGCGATAATATCAATAGATTAAGGGCAAAAGGCGGCAAAATATGTGGATTTTACGTGCATAACGTTCGCTTTATAAAACTTAGCAATCCGCTCGTACAATGTATTGATTGATCATTGTAGCAAAAATTATGTCACCAAGTTAGTCTCTAGCCTGCAAGCTCAAAGGGTAAAAAGCAAAAAATTAATAGGTCCTGAAGCCGAGTTAAGAGATCAGATTTCTATTTCAAAATTAAGATTAAAGTACAAAAACACTTTTGAATATTGATAAAACTATGATTTTCTCATGACTTTCACAGAATCTATAGGATGAAGTGAGAGTACCAACGCGTAATGAAGATTTATTGTGTAGTTATTGGCAATTTCGATCATCCAAAACCTGATCATAAAATGACAAACATACAAAATATATGGTCAATCCCAATTATTTTTGTGAAAGAAGCTAGAGCATTAATAAAATGGCACAAGCTATGATCTTAAACACTCCTGTCTACCAAACAAGGCCTACCTGTTCCACAGTCAAGGTGGAACTGATCCGCCCGATTTAAGGGGACCAGTTAATCAAAAACAAAAAGATTAAAGAAAGATCAAAGGAAGTGGAGAGCTAGATCTAAATAGGACGCCAGCTAAATCGCTGCAAGTGAAGGGCCAATGAACAAAACAGAATTTCCATCTACGATACGATATAGCCTTTACATAGGCTTGCTTACGATATTGGCCATTTTAGGAATGTCAGTGTCTGCCTCTATCTGGGGCATGCAACGCTCGGTTCATTATCTAGAGCGCGCCAATCATTCCTATGAACAATTGGCCCACGTATCATCGTTGGAAGCCAAAATCAACCAATACTTATTATCAGAAATCGCCACCACAGTAAATTTCCAAAATCGTGATCAGCTAATCAAAGCGACCCCAGCTTTAATCACACATGAGCTTGGCGAGTTGCAATCTTCCATTGAACTTGAAGATGAGTTTATCAAAACCCAAGGAGGCCAAGATGATATACCTGATGAAATTACCACGGCCATTAACATAGCCTCAGTTTTCATTCGCATGCATCTGGCAGCCAAATATGAAAGCAAAAATCGCGCAGGCATGGGAAGCGCCCAAGCAGTACGCCGTTTTTTTGCAAACGTGGTAGAGGGCAATGATAAAGAATTAAGCCAAGTGGTGCGAGATATAGTGAAAGGCGAGCGGCAAGAGGTTCAAGAAGTCAAAGATAAAATTCGAGATTTAACGTCCACCATTACCTATGCCACAATTGTATTGGCCGTGTTTACCAGCATAGGCGTGATCGGTCTTGCCATATTCTTAAGCCGATCAATTGTTGGACCAGTTCAAATTTTAGCCACAGGCGCCGATAAATTTGCCACCGGAAATTTAGGCTTTCGCATAGAATTACCAAGAGAAGATGAGTTCGGCCTGGTCGCTAACCGTTTTAACAA
>JANQQH010000130.1 GCA_028285025.1 Hyphomicrobiaceae bacterium
ATCAAACGGCTTTGATAGCGGGTCTCAAAAAAAGTTGGCAAAGTAAAGCTGCCTGATTTCCTTAGAAAGGCAGCAAACAAAACACCGGCCAAAACAACCCCGCCTAAAACCCCTAATAAATAACAAAACCCGTCAACACCCAAAAAAAACAATGCCCCCACCAGCCCTGATAATCCAGCACCTCCCAGCGCTGTAATCATTATAACCAACCCATTTAAGCCAGAAGGGACCCGGCGCCCAGAGACAAAAAACTCATCCAAAACTTTGGTTGCTGATGCAACCGCAATAACCCCAGAAAGAAAAAAAGCTGCCCCGCACAAAGCATAAGTCAAATGCCCAGCAATCAATCCCATATATTCAAGGATTAATAAAACAATCCCAACACCGACAAATGCGGCGGTAAAAATGCCATAATAAACACCAAGTAAAGGGTTTACAGCACGATAGCGTACAAACATCTTTTCCACCCCCTAATTATAAATCTTCATCAGCACCATGAATTTGGTCAATATGATTTTGCACTCCCACAAACCAAAACATTACGGCAATTACAATAATGACGCTAACAATACCAAGCATCAAAACCCCTAAAGGAAATCCAAAGAGCTCTAAATGATCAAGCCAACTTGAAAACGCAAGTCCACTGCCTAAAACCAAAAAGACCAAAAACACGACCCAGCCAGCAATAAAACATGTTTCTCGCCAGTAGACCTTAAACCGCTCCATATCCATAAAAATGTCTCTCCTCTCTCACTAACCTTTTAAATTCGATCTTCAAAAAACAAATCAAACCAACCAAGTATTTGACAAATGATTAATAAAATGAGGTGTTTACATATTTACATTATTGTAAATAATGAGTGCCAATACGATGTTTTTAATGCTAAAGGATAAAATTGATTCAGTCACGCATTTGATATTTTCTTAAACAATGAGAGGGAAATGCTATGGGAATGATAAATGAATTCAAAGAATTTGCCTTAAAAAGTAACTTTATAGATATGGCGACGGGCATTGTGATCGGCGGTGCTATTGGAACCGTGGTAAAATCACTCGTATCTGACATCATCATGCCACCAATCGGTCTTCTTTTAGGTGGGATTGATTTTTCAAACCTAGCCATAACCCTCCAAGATAAAATTGGCGACCAAGAAGCAGTCGCAATTAAATATGGCTCTTTTATCAATAACTTGATTAGCTTTTTAATCATTATGGCTGCCATCTTTATGATTATAAAAGCGGTAAATACCGCCAAAGCCCAATTTGAAAAGCAAGAAGAAGAAAAACCTGCCGAACCTCCCAAAAGCGAAGTTCTGCTTGAAGAAATTCGTGATCTCCTGAAAAAATAGATTTTGAAACTTAAAACACACAAAGCGCAGCTAATAACTTTAGCTGCGCTTTTTATGCCGATTTAATTCAAAAATAAAAATAACACATAGACTCAATCTAAAATTAATGGATCTAATATCATGCGTTCTTCTAATCAGGTAAGTTATCGATACCAAACTTACGAATATACCTAAAACAAAAATGGCCTCTTTAAAGCCCCTAGCGCATTGGCAAAATTTGAAGCTACCCAAAATGTTCTACACGCAACCAACCCTCGTGTGGTGTCTGCATTCGAAAAACACATTTAAGAACTGGAAAAACAGCAGCTTAATTTAAAGCAAAAAGCCGCCAAAAATCCTGAGCCGTTAGCACCCTTTCAGAGAATGTTTAAGCTTTCAATTAAATTTCTGTCAAACCCTTGTATTCTTTGGAAAAGCGAGCGGTTTGATCTGCAAAGAATAATGCTGAAATTAGCGTTTTCCGACTATTTATCCTATAGCCGTGAAGAAGGCTTTTTAAACTGCAAAAAGTCGTTACTATTCAAAGTGTTAAAGAATTTT
>JANQQH010000136.1 GCA_028285025.1 Hyphomicrobiaceae bacterium
TTAATCCTATTTTCACATACCGCGTTTCCCCCCCCGGGGCGACACGATGAACTTTTAACAAAGAACGATGCTCATTTTTAAAATTTGATGGCTGCATATCAGCATGCGCAAGACGTAAGTCAAACAGTAACAACGAACAAACCACACCTGCCAAGATTACAAAACCTTTGCTCCATTCAAACATTTTTACTTTCCCGCTCATATTACCGATCACCTTCAAAAATCAACGCCGCCTATACTTATTGAATTCCAACACCTTGAATTTTGCGACCAAATTTCAATATTCTAACAACGTCAGAAGTCTCCCCGCGCAAATCTTCAGTCTCACTACCTGCAGCACCTGGAAAACTTTCACTCATACTTCTAAGCGCTAAAGAGAGATCACCCATATTATCAGCCATAGCCAATGTCTCTGATTGAGCCAGGGTCAATTCAAGCGTAGCCGTTTTGCCTTTTGCAGACTGTTTTCCCTCAGGCTGCTCAATATTCTGACCTATCGCCAAAACCCGAACGTTAGATAAAATCGTGCTAGAAAAATATTTTGCATTTCCCTTAGCTTTCAAACGACGTGTCAAAATCACATCGACACGGTCATTTGGTAAAATAAAACCACCGGCAGAGGTTGAAGCCTTAATTTTAGTTGCAATCGCACGCATGCCCGGGGATAAAATGGCAGCCATTACACCGCCCTGATCTTTCTTAATCAATTTATGGATAATAATTGGTTCACCAGGTTGAAAAGTGGCACGAGCGATTGACTTTTCAAACTCCTTGGGACCATCTTTATGGCGTCTAGAATCAATGTAAGCAGAACTAACAGCGTTCCTCGGCCAATCTTGCCATTTCAACTGATTGGCTTTTACAATTTGACCAATTTTAATTGTCGATCTCGCCACCAAAATTTTAGTGGTATTAATCAAACGCTCTTCAACAACACGTTTTGTTTTAGTGGTTCCCAATAAATTTTTAGCCAACAATGCAGCGCCTACAGCTGCAACAAAAGCAATACCTAATACAATTACACGTGATTTCTTCATAACATTTACCGGGTCCCTTACCCACAAATACAAAAACTCTCAGCAACAATTTAAAGTCACAATGGTCAATAGGGAGTTAATAAATGTCACTTTTTGAAAATAATCTTGATTAAGAATATTTTTACCAAAATAAAAAAGGCCTCAAAAAAGAGGCCTCAACTAACACTTAAAAATTTTACCGCGACGAAATCTCTACATTAATCCCATCCAATGAGTATGAGGATAAACAGACAATCCAGCCAACCCAATGGCAATTCCATAGGGCACGGCGGCCTCACCGCATTGCATATTCACCAACCAGGTTTGCCCCCGAAAAACCTCTGGCAATGGGGTTTTGCGAATATATAAATACATCACAGACAGCGCCCCGCCAAACAAAGCCGTAAAAATCAAAAAAGGACCAACCTGTTCCACACCAAGCCATAAAGCAGAAGCGGCAATTATTTTCACATCCCCGCCGCCTAAATACCCTTGTGCAAAAAACACAAACCCGATCATCAGCGCGATAAATCCAACCAAAACATGAGTTCCAATTGTCTCTAAACTCAAACCAGAAAAAGGAACCAAAAGAATAAACCCTGCAACCAATATCAAAGACACACGATTAGGGATCGTAAAAGACAAAGCATCAGTGATGCCTGCAAAAATTAAACAGAAAGGAAAAATTAAAAGAACGCACAACTCATAAAACATTTTACGACCTCATCTGGCAATGCCAATTCTGATCTATTATTAGCACGTTATTCTTAACTAGGCCCTAAAGCACATAAAAAAATATCCGCCAGAATAAATCTGACGGATATTTTATACATACGATGAAAAAACATCGTGGAATAACACAAAAGTTTAATTAAGGTTTGTATTAATTGTAGAAAAGGCAGTGCCAAGCTTACCACCAATTGAGTTTACGGAACCGATAATAATGACTGAGATACCAGCAGCGATCAAACCATATTCAATCGCAGTAGCACCAGACTCATCTTTAAGAAAACGAACCATTAGATTTTTCATAATTGAACTCCCTGAAAATACTTTTTTTGCAATGACCCATCACTAATAATAAAAGCAACAAAGTCATTTAACAGAAACCAATGTACACAGAAGACGTAAATAAAAACTAAACAAATAAAAAAATTAAATGAAAACGATAGATGTAATGATGA
>JANQQH010000137.1 GCA_028285025.1 Hyphomicrobiaceae bacterium
TCAGGCCCTTAAAGCCTTGAAGAAGAAAATGCAAAGAGAAGGCATTTTCCGGGAAATGAAGCTTCGTAATTTTTATGAAAAACCTTCTGAAAAGCGGGCACGGGTGAAGGCTGAAGCCATTCGCCGCGCACGCAAATTGGCGCGCAAAAGAGCCCAGCGCGAAGGCCTTGTGCCAGGGCGCTCTCGTTAAGATTTGGGACTTTAATTTCAGCCTCTTTTTGATATGAGCTTCCTTTTTTTAGAGAGATAGAGGCTGGAGGTTTGCGAGCAAATCTATTGCTCTCATCGCACTCTTTCCGTTACAGCTCTATTTCAATAACAATTTCAAGGTCAGCTATTTTAGCTTTGCAACAGCAGGCGACAGTTAACAGCTGTGGTTTGCTGATGATGATAGAGGCTGCTTTCCGTTAAGAAGCAGTCGAAGTTTCTTTGAATGAGACTGGGTAAAGATTGACCCAGTTCGGAAATAAATTTAGAAGGTTCATGTTCACTATTAATAGTACGCTTTATATTATTAAGCGGGCTCTTGAGCAGTCCACCCAACTTTTTTAGCCATTTCTTCGGCAAATTTTGGGACATCTCTAACAATCAATTTTTCATGTAAAATTTGCACGCCAAGCATATGATTAATGATGGCATCAAGTTGAACTTTACGCGAGCGATCCGTCTCTTCATTTTGGGCTTCGTCGAGAACAGATTTAACATTATCTCCATCCAGCAAACCAGTTTTTTGAGTTGCCTTCAATGAAAGATGTATCTCTGCTAGCTCCATCATTTTGGCCCATTTTTTTGGATTTACAGTTGCTGGTGGCGCCATAAATGCAAACTTTTCTCTTTCATAAAGTGTTTTAGGCAAAAGGCCCTTCATTGCTTCTTTCAGTACATATTTTTCGGTGCGATTTTTAATGCGATGTGTTGGGGGAATGCGGGTAGCGGTTTCAGCAAAATGATGATCGAGAAAAGCGGGACGGGCCTCCATAGAATTTGCCATATCGACACGATCTCCGCCCCATGTAAGAATTTGCCCCTCCAACATGGTTTTTGACCAGACATATTGAGCTTTATCTAGTGGATGGCGATTGTGAAGCATGGCAGGATTAAGACTATTCGCGATGGCTGCGCCTGGGGTATAATCTTTTAGACTTGCAACATAATCTTTATTCAAAACAAAACGAGCCGTTTGTTCGCACGCAAGCCAAGGTTGCAAGCAACTGGGAGTAAAGCCGATGGTTTCTGTTAAGGCTTTGTCCTGATATTCTTGGGCCGCTAGCATCGCCCCTTTGAAAAGTGTGTTACTAGCCCCCAACATCTCTTGCCATTGTTTGCGCTCCTCATCAGGCAGATGATCAAGCCCATGTAAAAACAGATCTTGACGAAAAGAAGGATAGCCCGCAAAAAGTTCGTCAGAGCCTTCCCCTGTGACCACCACACGATAATCGCATGAGCGCACATGACGGCTCATTAAAAATTTAGCAACAGCCAACGTGTTATAAATGGTTCGCTCGGCGTGCCAAACCGTCTCTTCAAAATGCCCATAAAGATCTGCACCATCAAGACGCAAAATATCTTGATCGGCTCCAGTCGCGAGTGCCATTTCCTGGGCTATGGGGGTTTCATCATAACACTTGTCAACAAAGCCGATGGTAAAGGCTTTGACCGGATCTTGGTGCATTGCGGCTGATAATCCGAGAATTGAGCAACTATCAATACCACCAGAAAGATAACACCCGACAGGCACATCAGCTTCAAGGCGCAATCGCACAGCTTCAGTTAATCCTTCCCGGACCGTTTCGATGCTCTTGTCTTCTGATGTCTTTTTTTGATGATCGTCTTGTTCTGGGAATTCAAAATCCCAATAAGCACGTTCGGTAATTTTAAATTCTCTTCCGACCCTTTTAAATGTGACGATATGGCCGGGCTTGACCTGACGTATCCCTTTATAAGGCGTGGTCCCGGGGACCATTACCTGCATTAACTGATGAAGCAGCCCTTCATTGTCAAAAGCACGCGGGACATCTGGATGCGCCATTACCACTTTGATCTCAGACCCAAAAACAACAGTTTCATTATGGACATAATAATATTGAGGTTTAATTCCAAATCGATCACGCACCAGATGCAAGGCATCTTCTTCTTTATCATAAAGTGCAAAGGCAAATTCCCCGCGTAAATGCTTTAAAGTTTCATCTAAACCATAGCGCGGATAAAGATGAAGAATAATTTCACTATCTGACTTTGTTATAAACTTTGCCCCACGGCTTGTGAGGTCAGCCCGGATTCTTTTAAAGTCATAAAACTCACCGTTGTGAGCAAGTAGTAAACGGTTATTAGAACTGCGAAACGGCTGGCGGGCGCGATCTTCATTAAGGTCAATGATGGTCAAGCGGGCATGTGAAAACCCCACCCCTCGATCATCCATCACCTCAACACCAAATCCATCAGGACCACGGTGATACTGAATGGCTGCCATGTTTGTGAGCAGATGACGAGAAATTGGCTTTGATTTATCGACGTGAAAAATTCCGGCAATGCCGCACATACTATCTCTCTTTGTGTTGTTTATTAAATGATATGAGGTTTACAAAACATCCATGACGCGATCTGTGCGCCTTGTAATGCAGGTAAGAAGCGCCATGCGAATGAAGACAGCACCGCGCGCCTGAGCAAAATACCAATTATGTGGCGTTTCATCGAGAGAGGTGTCAAGTTCATCACCACGGGCCAGCGGGTGCAAGATAATCGCTCCCTTTTTTAAAGGAGATGAAGCATTTAGCTTAAAACCTTCCCCTATGGTTTCAATATCATCGTCGACCCAAGAAATGGTATTAATGTAAATAACATCCATTTCATGCAAACAATCACTTAACATAGTTTTCGTGTGGATTTTTAACCCATCTTCTTCTAATTTTTCTTTTTGCCCTGGTGAAAAAAGCTCTTCCGTTTGGCCATCATGTATAATAACAACTTCAGCAATGGCATCTGCAAATCGACTAAGCAAAGTTAACAAACTGCGAATGGTACGCATCTTTGAAGGGACCCCGACGATACAAATTTTTATGCCCTGTGAATCGCCCATCATAATCTCAGGACGCCATTTCAAAATGGTATAAACGTCGGCGAGTGCTTGTGTGGGGTGTTCATCTGTCCCATTGCCTGCATTGATGATCGGAATCCTGAGCGATTCCATCATTTCCACGACAGAGTTTTCATCATTGTCACGCAAGACAACACAGTCCCCGTAATTGTTAAACATTTCACCAATGTCATAAAGGCTTTCACCTTTGGCAATCCCTGTTGTAGAGCGATCTGTAATTGACATGATATCGCCTCCAAGCCGATGCCAAGCACTTTCAAAACTGAGCCGTGTTCTGGTACTCGGTTCATAAAAAGCACTAATCATGATCTTGCCTTTGAGCGGCGTTGAAAAACGATCAGGATTAGATTCATATTTTGCGGATAGGCGAAACAATTGCAACAGAGTTTGTTTTTCAAATTGGGCGGCGGTTGCGATGTGTTTATTGGATAACTCCTTTAAGACATCGTGCTCTTCGGGAATTTTGCGTAACAAATCCTTCGGGTGTGCATCTCCATACACATCCGGTGTTTCTGGCTCAAACTCAACGGCTCCAGCTTCTAGAGCAAGCTCTGCTTCTTGAATATTACTTTTATTTACCAAAGTTTTTTCTCTTTCAAATCTTTAAGCATGAGATAGATCAGAACAATCGGAGCAATGAGGCTCAACCCTAAAGCAAGTAAGACTAAAAATGACAAACCAAAAACACTAATCATTATGATTTCCTATCTTTGATTGTTTGCTCTCATCAAGACTGGACCAGTCAAACGTGTCTTTTGCATAGAAGGCTGGCAGCATAATTAAAAACGACACCCCAGCTGAAACGAGAGCAGCCACATAGAACCCAATGGCAAAATAGGAATAAAGCCCAATGGTTGTGCCAAGAACCATAGCCAGAGCGGCCTGAAAACCTGTTCCACGTCGATATAAGAGACCAATCACAATCGGCCAAATGGTGCTCGCAACAAAGGCACCGGTAAAATAAAGCAGTTCGCCGAGTGTCGTGAGCCTCGGTAAACAAAGCAACCAAGTAAAAATACCAAGACCGATAATCACGAATAGCGCAACTTTTCTTAATTCGCTGTCCGTCGCTTGGCCCCGCAAATGACCTTTATAAATATCTTTTACAATCAGATCACTTGTGGCGGCGAGCAAACTATCAAGACTTGAAGCAAGCGCCGAGAAAACAACAATAAAAACCAGCAAAGCCCCGGCAAGCCCAAATAATTTGCCAGCAACGAGCGGGGCTACCATATCTGGTGACGGCACATTGATCCCTATGGCAGGGGCTGCCAAAGCAATAAAACCAGCAACGATGGGAATAGGCAGCCAGAAAATGCCAGCGAGAAGATAGGCTTTAAACCCTTTACCTGGTGCAAAGGCAAAAGCCCGTGACCACCAAACATTGGAGTGAAAAATTTCACCAATGCCGAAGAAGAGGTTGTTAAACAGAAACATAATGGCCGCTGGAAGCAAAAAGCTTAACAGTTCTGGGTGGTCGCTTGCAAGTTTGGTATGAATAGCTTCAAAGCCCACTTTTTGGATCACCAAAACAGCCAGAATAACAACACCAACAATAATGATGATGGTTTGCACGAAGTCCGTGCCTATCACCGCACGCAAGCCACCGAATGCCGTATAAAGTGTACAGATGACAACAATGACGGTCATACCATAGACATAGGGTATGCCAGAGAGAGCAGTGATTAAGATTCCTCCAGCCATACCTAGACTAATTAGCCACCCAAGTGCATAAAAGAAGGATATGATGAGAAATACCCGCCAAGCCAGTGTCCCGTAGCGTAGGCGAATAAAATCACCGCTTGTATACCCATTGGGCATGAGTGTGCGAATGCGCTCTGCGAGAGGGGCGAACAATAATAATCCGACAGCCCCAAGCGAATAACCAACCATACCCCACAGCCCGAGCTGATAAGCCAATTGTGGGGCTGTCATCGTGGTATTGCTTGTCACCCAAGTGGCCATTGCGGTGGCAACAGCGAGCCCGAGTCCGACATTGCGCCCAGCTAACATATAGTCGTCAAGTGATTTATTCGCGCGCCCAAGCCACCAGCCAAGAAAAACCCAAAAACATGAAAAAATACCAATGACCAACCAGGCGGTTGTAACTGGGAGAACAACGTCATTCATCAGCCGTCTCCTCGCACTTCTTTAAGCCGTGAAGATCTTAATAAAAGCCCACATAAAATCAGAAATAAAACAAATCCCGCGGCAAAAAAAGCATATGCCTTCCAAAGGGCATGATGTTCGATAACAACCGTTAAAGGCTCAGACCATTCTCCCTGCTCTGCTCGCAAACGGAAAATATAGTCCCCATTTTTAAGGCCCGTCAGTGTACTGGCTGTATCACGCCCTTCATAGAGGGTGATCCACGTCCCATTCTTTTTCATCTGAAGTGTGTATGCGCTATCAGCTTTCCCGCTCCAATCAAGAATGATAAAACCTGCAGTACCGCCATTATTTTTGATAGAAAGAGGTACGGCGCTGGCAGGAGAGAGGGGTATGACCCCATAGACAAAAACTCCCGTTACAAAAACGAGAGTTAGGAAAAACGGTTTGTACGTTCTTAAGAAGATAACTAAATATTTTCTCTAGTTTATTTTTTGACTATGACAGCATCAGCAGTAAGCCATTTCCACTTATAAAGATAAATAGCATAAAATAAATATCCTTTCAAATTTGATTGAAGTTTAAGGCAAATTGATTTTTAGTTGTAGACAAATTCGAATCCGTCCCCTTGAAAAGACAAAGCAAAGAAATCAATCATGTCAGAGTTAAAAATCAATAGCCAGCGCCTGCGCAAAGATTTACAGGCTCTGTCTCAAATCGGTCTGAGACATGATCACGGTATTTACCGAATGGCATTTAGTAAAGGTGACCTTGCAGGTCGTGATTGGTTTTTGCAGCAAATTAATGATGCTGGACTTACAGCACACCAAGATGGGGCTGCCAACATTTGCGCGCGGCTTGGTTGGGATGATTATGAAACACCAAATGTGATTGCTGGATCGCATTTAGATACAGTTCCTGGGGCCGGACATCTAGATGGCGCGCTTGGCGTTGTGGCGGCACTTGAGGCGTTACGCGTTTTTAAGGAACAAAATGTTGCCCTTACTTGTCCCGTTGAGGCTATTTCTTTTACCGATGAAGAGGGGCGATTTGGAGGGTTGTTTGGTTCACAATCCATGGCCGGGCTGGTCACACCTGAGTATCTTCACAATGCGATTGATCTCGAAGGATATGCTTTAACAACTGCGATGAAGGATTGCGGTTTCAACGCTCTTGATGCCCTTCATACGCAAAGACGCCCAGGCAGCATTCGCGCTTATGTCGAACTTCATATTGAGCAAGGCCCCGTTCTAGACCGCAAAGCGTTAGCTATTGGCGTTGTTGAAGCGATAACGGGCTTGATCAAGTGGGAGATTACTTTAAATGGGACGGCCAATCATGCCGGGACAACCCCTATGGACATGCGAAAAGATGCGTTCCAAGGTCTTGCTGAATTTGCCAGTCAAATTGAGCGTGTCTTAAGCGAATTTGGTTCCCCTCGCTCTGTGGCAACGGTGGGAACGGTTGCATTAACACCTGGTGCCGCGAATGTCGTTCCTGGACAGGCTGTTTTTTCACTTGAGATAAGGGATACTGATCAAAAAATTCTGGATGATTTGGCAGATGCGTTCCGTCGGGTTCTCTCCGCGATCGCCCGTCGTAGAGATCTTATGTTTGAATTTAATGTGCTTAGCCGTATTGAGCCGGTTGCATGTTCGCCCAAAATCATTGATGCTATTTATGAATCGGTCCAAGCAGCTGATGTCCGCTATACAAAGCTACATAGCGGGGCAGCACATGATGCCCAAATCATTGCTAATATCGCGCCGGCCGGTATGATTTTTGTTCCCAGTAAAGATGGAAGAAGCCATTCAACTGCAGAGTGGACCGCGTGGGAAGATATTGAGGCGGGAGCCAATATCCTGCTCAATACAATGAGACGATTAGCAGGCTGAATAAAAAAGACAGCCATCAAAAATGGATCAGGGAATGGACCAAAAACAAACCAAGAAATCAAATGACTCCTCTGTCGAGACGATAGATCCGTTACGTGATGCTTATCGAGAATCAATAACACATGTCCCGACTCTCACCAGGTCTTTGGTAAAACACGATACAGCTCTCTTATGCATTGACATGCAATATTTAGATGCTGCCCGTGGTTATGGGGTGTTTGCTGATACTGAGGCTTCAGGGCTTCCTATTGAGTCGCAAGACTATTATTTTGATCGTTTAGAAAACGTTGTCTTTCCAAATGTAAGGCAGATACAGGATGCCTTTAGGACCCATAATTTAGAAGTTATTCATACACGTATTCAATCACTTACACAGGATGGTCGGGATCGATCGAGCGGTCACAAACGTCTTAATCTTCATGCCGGGCCAGGCTCTAAGGAGGCAGAGTTCATCGAAGTTGTAGGACCCGTTGAAAATGAAATTGTAATCAACAAAACCGCCAGTGGTGTATTTAATTCGACGAATATTGCTTATGTGTTACGAAACATGGAAATCACGGGTCTTTATGTTGTTGGTGTTTACAGCAATGAATGCGTCTCAACCGCGATTCGTGATGCTTGTGATCTTGGTTTCTTTGTAACGTTGATTTCTGATGGTTGTGCAACTGTAACCGAAGAACTTCAAAATGCAACCATCACAACAATGAAAGATCGATATGCACGGGTCCTAACCACTGAAGAGGCTTTAAAAGAAATTGAAGAGTTGGTAGAGGCATAGATTTAATTGTTTTGCAGTAATTTCATTAAACTTTTCTTTTTTACATACTCAAACTCCTTTACAGTTTGAACAAAAGAGCATTCCGCAATCAAGAAAGTCTGCTTTCAAAATGATAGCCGGCTTGAAAATAACTTTATATATAAATGTTTAGAAAGGCCGATTTTGGCACAAAGCACCATTCTAATAAACACATAGCCAATGACCTAAACCACATCAGCTACTAACGTCACAATTTGCAGGTTCAATTATCACTTAAATTTGGATTTATGCTTTTGGCCGCAGTCGAACGACCACATCAACACCAGCGATTTCCATGCCTTCTGGGGCTTGTGGTAGTTTTTCCAGCTCAATAGGATCGCCTGGTATGTCTAACAAAGCACCAGAATTTTCGACATAAAAGTGCTGATGATCTGACATGTTGGTGTCAAAATAAACGCGGGTGCCAACAAGGGCAACCTCGCGTAAAAAGCCGGCATCTCTAAATTGGTTCAGCGTGTTATAAACAGTGGCCAGTGAAACCGGGATGTCATGTTCCAAAGCTTCTTCATGCAAAATTTCAGCGCACACATGGCGGTCACCAGATTTAAACAGCAACTCGCCCAGGGCCACACGTTGCTTTGTGGGCCGCATGCCGGCTGCGCGTAATGTGTCGCACATACAGCTTGTCGATGATTTTTCGGTGCACAGCGCCTTATCACAAGCTTGTTCATCTGGGTTGTTTAACGATTTATAGTCCATGGTACGTGTCATTTTTATTCAGCAGTTATTGCGCTTTTGTGATTTTTCTCAATTTCCTAATCACGCATTTAAGAGATAATCTACCTCAAAATCGATTGCGAAACCATCAATTTTTACTCGCATTGTTAAGCGAATTTGTTCTATGTTGCATGTGTATTATGTTACAAAAACGTTAAAAATATCACGATTATAAGGCGCAATCTCTTTTGAAGGCCTGACAAGTGTGATACATACGTCGATGGTTTAATATATAACAAAAATGACGGGGTGCATCAATGGCGGATCGCCAATCCAGTTTTGAGTATGAAGACTTATTAAAATGTGCGCGCGGAGAGCTATTTGGCCCTGGAAACGCACAATTGCCTTTACCACCAATGCTTATGTTTGACCGCATTACTGAAATTAATGAAGAGGGTGGTGAGTTTGGGAAAGGGCAAATCGTCGCTGAATTTGATATACGGCCTGATTTATGGTTTTTTCCTTGCCATTTTGAAGGGGATCCGGTGATGCCTGGCTGCCTTGGTTTGGATGCATTGTGGCAATTAACTGGATTTTTTCTTGGGTGGCTTGGAGAACCGGGACGGGGCCGTGCCATCTCAACCGGTGAAGTTAAATTTTCTGGCATGATTTTACCAACGACGAAATTGGTCACTTATGAAATTAACATTCAACGCCTGATTTTACGCCGTTTGAAGTTGGCTGTTGCTGAGGGTGTTGTTAAAGCTGACGGTGAGCCCATCTTCCATGCAAAAGATTTGCGTGTCGGTTTGTTTGGCGGCGATGAGGCGCCAGCTTAAGGCATCATTTCGCTGCACCTGATGGGGCGGAATTTTGGTGTGTGTTTTTTAATGTTTTAAAGGATTATGTATGAGACGTGTTGTCATAACAGGGATGGGGATTGTCTCCAGTATCGGCGATAACAGCCAAGAGGTTTTGTCATCCTTGCAAACCACAAAATCTGGCATTAAGCGCGATGAAACTTATGCTGAGCTTGGGTTTCGCAGCCAAGTCTCTGGCGCGCCTAATTTGGATGCTTTGAGCGTTGTTGACCGTAAAGTGCGCCGTTTTATGGGCGCGGGTGCGGCCTGGAATTATGTCGCTATGCAAGAAGCGATTGAACAAGCCGGGCTTGAGGAAAGCGATATCAGCAATGAGCGCACTGGTTTGATCATGGGCTCTGGCGGGCCTTCTGCTAAAGCGATTGTGCAAGCGGCTGACACCACCCGTGAACGGGGCCCGAAAAAGGTTGGCCCGTTTGAAGTGCCTAAATCGATGTCGAGCACCAATTCAGCCACTTTGGCCACACCGTTCAAAATTTTGGGTGTGAACTATTCTATCTCTTCAGCCTGCTCAACCTCTAGCCATTGTATTGGTAATGCAACTGAGCTTATTCAATGGGGCAAGCAGGATATTATTTTTGCTGGTGGGGGCGAAGAGCTGGATTGGACATTGTCTGTTTTGTTTGATGGCATGAATGCCATGTCCTCTAAATTTAATGACCGGCCAGAGACAGCCAGCCGGGCTTATGATGTTAACCGGGATGGCTTTGTGATTGCTGGCGGGGCTGGTGTGCTCGTTCTGGAAGAGCTGGAACACGCCAAGGCACGCGGGGCAACGATTATTGCTGAGATCGTTGGGTATGGCGCCAATTCTGATGGGTATGATATGGTTGCTCCTTCTGGGGAGGGGGCCGTGCGCTGTATGAAACAGGCTATGCAGACCGTTGAAGCGCCGATTGATTATATTAACCCTCATGGCACCTCAACGCCGATTGGTGATATTAAAGAGATTGAAGCGATCAAAGACGTCTTTGGCAGTGATATCCCGCCTATTTCGAGCACAAAATCGTTAACAGGGCATTCTTTGGGGGCCGCAGGGGTACAAGAGGCGATTTATTCGCTGTTAATGCTGCAAAATAACTTTGTTTGTGCCTCTGCTCACATTGAAGATCTTGACCCCGAGTTTGCCGACGTGCCGATTGCGCTTGCTCGCCAGGACAAAGAGCTTAACGCTATTATGTCAAATAGCTTTGGTTTTGGCGGTACAAATGCGACATTGGTCATGCAGAAATATAATGGTTAAAGACCTTTGACGGTTTGAACGTAACGCACTGGTTTTAATAGGAATTTAGAGTGAAAAAATGAACGATACTGAGAACGCGATTGACATTGCAACACCTGGACCGATGATGAAGGGCAAAAAGGGCCTGATTATGGGGGTTGCCAATGACCGCTCTATTGCTTGGGGTATTGCGCGGGTTTTGAAAGGCCAGGGGGCTGATTTGGCCTTTACTTATCAAGGAGATGCTTTTGGCCGCCGGGCGGTGCCTTTGGCTGAAAAAGCTGGCGCTGAGATCATTGTTGATTGTGATGTGAGCGATTTGGCTAGCGTTGACAATGTGTTTAATGAGATTGGCGACAAATGGGGCGAGCTGGATTTTGTTGTTCATGCCTTGGCTTTTTCGGATCGCAATGAACTTAAGGGGCGTTATTCAGACACCAGCCGT
>JANQQH010000138.1 GCA_028285025.1 Hyphomicrobiaceae bacterium
CGCGACATACTCTTCGCTATCAAACAGAGCTGGCAAACCAACTTTAAGCTCATCCACAACGTTGCGCATCATGCTGGCAAAAACAGGTCCTTGACCTGCCTTAAGCTCAAGGGCTGTGGGACGATGCTCATATTGAAAATTATGGACGTAGACAAAGTCGTTTGGTACGTCCCATGTACCAAGGTCGCGCTCCAATAGTGACATAACCGCTGTGAGTTTGCCGGCCCCAAATGGACCAACGGCAAATATGTTAAAATTGTCAGCGCCAAGGTTAAGACCTAGATCAACAGCAGCAAGCCCGCGCTCTTGTCCTAAAAGGCCTTCAAGAGGTTCTAATTCGGCTGTGGTTAAAAAACCTAGTTCGGCTGGGTTAACCGCTTTACGTAACAGAGCAACCTCAACGGCCCCATCTTTGTTTTGCCCTGCACTGTCTTTTGAGCCTTTACCACGACCACCCGTTAATCCAAACATGATCTGTCCTTAAACCAAGCTTAAAATTCTAATCCCAATTCGTTTTGAGACCCCACACCTTAGAGCACTCGGCCTTTTTAATGAATTCATAGAAATGCTCTAGTCATTTATTTTAACGTTCCTTTTTTTCCAAAACCGGTATCCACTTTTGGGCGGAACGCTCTTTTTTAAGCGTTCCTTTTTTCCCAAAACCGGTATCCACTTTTGGGCGGAACGCTATACGACTTCCCTTAAACTTTAACCAAAAGGAAATATCAATATCGAGATAAAGTGATAAATCAAACAAGGAGAGAACAAAACCCAAACCATACAATACCCCCAGAATATACATTTTAGGCTACATTTTGCTAAGTGCCGAAAAATTAACAAACAAATGCAATAAAGCCCTTTAAACACTTGATTATAGGGCAAAACTTTATCGTGGGGCCCGTTTTGCCAAAATTCTTTGTAATGTGCGCCGATGCATATTTAAGCGCCGGGCTGTTTCTGAAACATTGCGATTGCACAACTCATACACTCTTTGAATGTGCTCCCAGCGCACACGATCAGCAGACATTGGATTTTCAGGAGGTTCGGCTTTTTGTCCTGTCGCTATTAAAGCTGAAACCACATCATCAGCGTCAGCTGGTTTTGCCAAATAATCAATCGCCCCCAGTTTAACAGCCGTTACTGCTGAGGCCAAATTGCCATATCCGGTCAAAACCACAGCGCGCGCATCTGGGCGTGCTTCAGAAAGGGCTTCAATGATTTCCAGCCCATTTCCATCGTTTAAACGCATATCAACAACAGCAAATGCCGGTGCTCTTAAACGAATAAGGTCTAATCCATCTTTTACATTATCTGCTGTTTTTACTTCGAACCCACGCGCATCCAATGCCCGTGACAACCGGTTTAAAAACGGTTGGTCGTCCTCAACAACAATCAATGACCGATCGTCATAAACCGACCAATCAATATCTTCCATTACAACAACCCTTCTCAATAAATTTAAGCAAACAAATTGCTTTCAAGCATGTTGATATAAAAATGTTCCAAAATATCAACATGGTACAATGACACACAGGCAAAAATCAAATCATACTCAAAAAGTGTGTGTGCTGAACGCATTTTATTCGTTAATTTTGAGATAACCTTAAATCGATACGCTCACGCGGCCATTGTAGGTTAACAAAGGCACCTTTTTGGGGCGCTTTATGATTGCCAAATCGCATTGAGGCGCCTGAACGCTCTAATAAGGTTTTTGAGATAAAAAAGCCTAATCCCATGCCGCTTGATTGTTCATCATCAACACGGTTATGGGCAATTGAACGCGAAGAGATAAAAGGTTCGCCGAGTCTTTTAAGCATTTCAGGGGTAAATCCCTCCCCATCATCATTAATTGTTATTTTTAATTTTCGTTCATTCCAGCTTGCTGTCACGATGACGCGTTCATTGGAAAATTCAACAGCGTTCTCAAACAAATTACTCAATGCGTAAATAAGCCCGGCATTGCGCGCTAAAATAGGCTCTTGGCGGAACGGTTCTGATACGCCCTGTTCGCAAGATTTATCAATCACGATATTGGCATTAAGCGCCTTTAATGGCTGGGCAACTTCTTCCAACACATCTCCAATGCTGGAGCGGGCCACCAATAAGTCAGCATCGCTGCCCTCTTCTGTTAAAGATTGTAAAATCTCTCTGCAGCGCACCGCTTGTGAGGCGATAAGTTTAACATCGTCTCTTATTGGGCTATCTACCTCTAGTTCATGCTCTAACTCTTTGGCCACTAGGGAGATGGTTGAAAGCGGTGTGCCCAGCCCATGGGCGGCGGCTGCGGCCATACCATCTAGGGCTGAAAGCTTTTGTTCGCGTGCTAATGTTGCCTCTGTGGCCGCAAGAGCAGCTGACATAATCCGGCCTTCATTGGCTATTCGCCAGGCAAAAAAACCAATAAAGGTCATGGCGCACAATACTGAGATCCAATTGCCCATGCGATAGGCTATTGGCAAGGCCAACCCCTCATTTCCATCCCAGGGTAAGGGCAGGTAAAAAAAGGAAATAAAGCTGGCGGCCAAAAGGGCTAAAACTGACAAAAACAAAGTTGACTTGGTTCGCAATGAAGCGGCTGATATCGCAATGGGGGCAACAAGCAAACATGCAAACGGGTTCAAAATACCGCCTGTCAGAAATAGCAAGATGGCGAGCTGAACAATGTCAAACCCAAGCATCCAAGTGCCTAGCTCATTGCCAACGACTTTGATATATGCGTCCAAATCACGCAGAATGAAGTTAATTGCCGCTGAAAGACTAATAACCACCAAACACCATTGCAGTGGAAATTCAAAGCCAAAGCCAAAATAAACCACAAACACAGTGATAAGCTGGCCAATAACTGCAATCCAACGCAACCTGACTATGGTTGCTAGGCGCAAATTGCTCCTGGTAATATATTCTTTGTGAACCATGCCCTCATACTTAAGCTTTTTTACAAAAGGCTCAACAAAAATTGATACAATAGACTTAACGAACCAAAAGCTTAAGACTTGCTCTGTCACCACAAGCCCTTTATTGTTTGCTGAGAAATATTCTTTAAACGGTGCCTTACCTTTCATGGTCAGACTTTGGCTTTTTTGATAAAATGTTAGGTTCAGTCCTCTCAAACACAGGAATTTAAAAAATCCCATGCGGGCAAATCATATTTTTATTATTATTTGTAGTTTTTGTTTTGGCGCCTTGATCGCGCTTTGGCTTTATGCGCTTGAACAACAGCCTAAACAAGTCAGACTTGAAGGGGCTGGCAAAGCCCTCATTGGCGGTCCATTCACTCTAATTGATCAAAATGGCACCCAAAAATCGGACACTGATTTTCATGGGAAATATTTATTGGTTTATTTTGGTTACAGCTATTGCCCAGATGTTTGCCCTACAGATCTGCAAAAAATATCCCGTTCTCTTGATATGGTAAAAGACCGGATTGATGAAATTCAGCCAATTTTCATCACGGTAGACCCGGAACGCGACACGGCAAAACAACTCAAAAATTACGTCTCAAACTTCCATCCTAAACTCATCGGTTTAACCGGTTCACTTGATGACATCGAAAAACTCAAAAAAGCATATAAGGTTTACGCTATTAAAGTTGATGAGAATGGTAAGCCAACCAAAAACCCAAAAACAGATGATTACCTGATGGACCATTCGCCCCAAACCTTCCTGATGGGCCCGGATGGTCAGTTCATCCGCTACTTCCGTTTTTCAGCTACAGCAGAGATCATTGCAAACACCCTCAAAAAAATAATTCCGACAACTTAGCCAGCCTTTCAATCATTCATTATGAAAGAAGGAGACGAGCTAATATAGGCTAATCGAAATGGCACCGCCCGCGCCTTTTGCGCCCCAATAAGGGCGCAAAAAATATTGCGCGCCCCATCGGAGGGCCCGCGCTGCCTTGCAGCCGCGGAATAGCCCGTGAGATAGAAAAGAGAGGCCCAATAAACCCACATTATCTGTGGGTTGCATTGGGCAATAACCAAATAAAGCTTTAAATTTTTATCAACAAAATGCATGTTAGGCTCACTTGGATCGTGATGATGGGAAAAGCGGCAAAATAAAGTCAGGAAAATGACCTGACACATCCCAACATGAGTGATTGTGAACGGCTTAATGAAAGCTTGTTTCAAAATAGATTTCCAATTGGACAAAGCATGAGGCAAATGTATGCGATGGCTCGGGCGCCTAAATAATTCAACAACTAACACGCTCCAGCATGGCCAAGAGATTGCACTGGAGAATTGCGAAATACCTGTGACCTTGCGCCGTCACCCCAAAGCGCGGCGCTTAACACTTCGGGTTAATGCGACCAATCGTAGTGCAATCATCACCGTTCCGCCATCATGCAGTGACCATGAAACTTTAAAATTTTTAAATAGCCATAAATCTTGGTTGTACCAACAAGTTGCTAAAATCCCTGAGCCGGTTCCGTTTGGCGATCAGTCTGTGATTCCGTTGCGCGGCACCGAACATAAAATCAACTTTGCTGGTACAGTGCGCGGCAAAGGGGTTGTCTGGCTCGAACATGAAGCAGAAGATTTGCACCCTTTCATCAATGTTACCGGCACTGCGCAATTTGCCCCGCGCCGGTTAAAGACCTGGCTTATCAAGCAAGCCCGGCAAGATTTATATGAACGCTCCTTATGGCATGCAAATAATCTGGGGTTAAAGTTCAAAAAAATTATGATCAAAGATCAGCGCAGCCGTTGGGGCTCTTGCTCGTCGCAAGGGGTGCTGTCTTATTCTTGGCGCCTCATTCTCAGCCCGCCTGAGGTGCTTGATTATGTGGCGGCGCATGAAGTGGCCCACTTACAAGAAATGAACCACGGGCCTTCCTTTTGGGCGCTGGTGCACAAAACTCTGCCCACTTATGAGGAGCCGAAAGACTGGTTACGGGAAAATGGGACGGACTTGCATCGTTATGGGATGCAAGGGTAGATTTTCTACTCTTTTATAAACCTATCCCTCTTTCTTAAAAATATTATCCCCGCCTATTGGAATGGCTTCATACTCTTAATGATTATTTTGTTAGGCGTTTTGAAGTTATGCGTGAAGTCGATCGTCAAATTATGTGCTCGAACTTAAACAATGAATTACGTCAGGCTAATATTGATTTAAATGCTGCGTATCTTCGGGAGACAAATGCGAAAAATGCGCTATCAACTGGTAAAGGGGATATATCTCGGCTTGAGTGGAATATAACGCAGATTAATGTTGAATTGAGTGTAATGGAAGCAGGAAGTATGTTTGAAGGGAGAGTACTAAGTGATATGCCCCTAGATTTATAGCCACCTTGCTCTTACAAATTGGAAGCAAAATAAAACAATCTCATGCTTTCGTAAATTCATAAGCTAGATCTGAGGGTTAGCCCTATTGAAATAAGAATAGAGAAAATCATCTCTAGGGCCTGACTTTCTCTATTCAACCGAAAAAGTAGAAGATCGAAAAAAAATCCATGGTAAATTAGCGACTAATCTAACATGGCATCGCAACTACTTTACATTTTTGGCATGATGACCGTATCGATCACATGAATGACACCATTTGATGTCACTAAGTCTGCTGAGGTGACAGTTGCACCGTCTATCTTAACACCTTTAGTCGCATTCACGGAAACTTCTTGCCCTTGTACTGTTTTCACTCCTAGTTTTTTACCTGCAATATCTTTAGACATCACCTTTCCAGGCAATACATGATACGTTAGAATTGCTGTTAGTTTTGCTTTGTTTTCTGGTTTCAATAAATCTTCGACAGTACCTGCGGGTAACTTTGCAAAAGCTTCATCAGTTGGTGCAAAAACCGTGAATGGACCGTCGCCTTTTAGTGTGTCAACAAGCCCAGCTGCTTTGACTGCTGCAACTAAGGTTTTAAAACTTCCTGCGCTTACAGC
The DNA here is from genome assembly GCA_028285025.1 of Hyphomicrobiaceae bacterium. Classification (GTDB taxonomy): domain Bacteria; phylum Pseudomonadota; class Alphaproteobacteria; order Rhizobiales; family HXMU1428-3; genus HXMU1428-3. The sequence goes on from JANQQH010000138.1 coordinate 5,891, forward strand.
CGTGTCAACAATGTCTTTAGTCCCAGCGTGAACCGATGTTGCAAACACTGGCAGTGATAACATAATCGCCATCATAGTTGCTTTGATGTAGTTCTTCATAAATAACATTCCTTTAATAGTTAAATATCGTGCCATAGAAGAAACACCCAAATGATTGATTTAAATTGTCAGGTTAGATGTTTTCTCACTCTGGCCGTTGAAGAATAATCTCGGATATTGCGTGTTAATTAAACATTTCTTCAAGGTAAATAGTTGGTAACTTAGCCAGGATTGCTCATAAGAAAATGAGTGAATCTTTGCTGTGAAATTAAATATTTCAAAAAATTATCAAGTAAAATCAACATCCATAAAGCTATTTTGGGAGTGTCAATTGTGATTATTTTTTTGATTTTTACTCTTATGAATAAAAGGAAATTTTCTTTCTGTTCCCTGACTTTTCATAATCCTTGAATAGATTTCTGCGTTGGATCAATAGCAAATATGACCCATTATCATTTTCTGACCAGGTCCAGTCAAAGCATTCGCGCAGAGCAGAGCCGCTTTAACAGGAGCGAACACATTATCGGGCTTGAAACAAATTGGATTTGAAACAAAGTGCACTGAGAGTTCTAGCATGAAACTTTGTTTCAAACATCACCCGTTCACATCATATGCTGCCAGTGCTGCCATGTTCACAATGTCGCTATCTTTGGCCCCCACTGGCACCAACTGAATTGATTTTTCCAGCCCCACCAACAGCGGCCCGATAACAGTACCTTCTGATAATTCATGCAACATCTTGGGCGCAATACTGGCAGAATGGAAGGCTGGCATAACCAAAACATTGGCTGTGTCTGATAACCGGCAAAATGGGTACATAGCCAGCGCCTCTTTATTCAACGCCACATCAGCCGCCATTTCCCCATCGTATTCAAAATCCACATTGCGGCTATCCAAAATCTGCACCGCTTCGCGCACCCGATCTGAGCGTTCGCCTTCCGGGTGACCAAAAGTGGAATAGGCAAGCATTGCCACGCGAGGCTCTGTGCCCAAACGGCGTGATACTTTGGCTGCCTGGCAGGCAATGTCTGCCAGCTCTTGGGCTGTGGGCATATCATGCACAGAGGTGTCTGCCACCATCACGGCCCGACCTTTACTCAAAATTAAAGAGACGCCAATTGGTACTTCATCAGGGGTTTTGTCCAAAACCTTTAACACGTCTTCAAATACAATAGACCAATTGCGCGTTACGCCGGCAACCATTGCATCAGCATGGCCATGGGCCACCATTGAGGCGCCAAAAATAATCCGGTCTGTATTGGTCATGCGCAAACAATCGCGCAACATAAAGCCCTTGCGTTGCAAGCGCTCATAAAGATAATCGGCATAAAGCTCATTATGTTCAGAGGTGCGTGCATTGATAATTTCAAATACGTCGCGATATTCAATGCCTGCGTCTTTAAATGCCTCTAAAACTTGCTTTTCACGTCCAATCAGCACCGGTTGGCCAAGGCCAGAGTTATAAAATGTGTTGGCCGCGCGAACCACTTGGCTTTCTTCACCTTCAGCAAACACGACCCGGCGCGGATTTTTTCGCACTTGGTGGAAAATGGCATGCAACCAGCCAGCTACCGGGTCAAGACGGGCTGACAAGCGGTGAGAATATTCTTCCATATCAATAATCGGTGTGCGCGCAACGCCTGTGTCCATTGCTGCTTTGGCCACAGCTGGGGGCACATGGCTGATCAAGCGTGGGTCAAATGGGGCGGGAATGATGTATTCAGGCCCATATTTTGGCCGCTGGCCGTGATAGGCTGCGGCCACATCATCGGGCACATCTTCACGCGCTAATTTGGCCAGGGCTTGGGCTGCTGCGATTTTCATTTCTTCATTTATTTCTGTGGCGTGAACATCAAGCGCACCGCGGAAAATATAAGGAAAGCCAAGCACATTGTTCACCTGGTTTGAATAATCAGAGCGGCCGGTCGCCATAATCGCGTCATCACGCACCTGCGCCACTTCTTCAGGGCGGATCTCTGGATCAGGGTTGGCCATGGCAAAAATAATTGGGTTATCAGCCATTGACTTGACCATATCTTGACTTACAAGCCCGCCCATGGAAAGTCCATAAAACACATCAGCCCCTTCTAGCGCTTCTTCTAGTGTGCGCGCATCTGTCTGGGCTGCATGAACGGATTTCCATTGATCCATGCCCTCTTTGCGGCCTTTATAAACCACGCCATTACGATCAACCATCAACGCGTTATTTTGTGGTAAGCCCATTGCCTTGGCCAGTGAAACACATGAAATTGCGGCAGCGCCGGCGCCGGCACACACCAATTTCACATCCTTAATATCGCGTCCAGTCAGATGAAGAGCATTGACCAAAGCGGCTGTTGAGATAATTGCCGTGCCGTGCTGGTCATCATGGAATACTGGAATGTCCATCATCTTGCGTAATTTCTGCTCAATGATAAAACAATCAGGCGCTTTAATGTCTTCTAAGTTAATGCCGCCAAAAGCTGGCCCTAAATAGCGCACGCAATTAATAAATTCATCAACATCTTCAGTATCCACTTCCAAATCAATGGAGTCTACATCCGCAAACCGCTTAAACAATACGGACTTGCCTTCCATCACTGGTTTGGATGCCAGCGCCCCTAAATTACCTAGCCCCAAAATCGCCGTCCCGTTGGAAATCACGGCCACCATATTGCCCTTATTGGTATAGTCGTAAGCGCTATGGGCATTTTCAGCTATTGCTTGCACAGGGACGGCAACGCCTGGCGAATATGCCAAGCTTAAATCTCTTTGCGTCGCCATTGGTTTGGTTGGTGTAATTTCCAATTTGCCTGGTTTATCGCCGGCATGAAATTGCAAAGCTTCTTGCGCCGTAAATTGGTTTTTTTCAGATTTTATAGGCATAATTTGATGGGATCCCACGACAAAGAATAGGGTTATGGTTGAATCAACAATGAAACTAAAGTGAGCTTAGAATGGAAGCGACCACCATCGCAATCTTTCTTTGCCACTCAACAACCGTTTTTCCTCGCTTGTCTATTAAGCTTAGGGACAACACAGATGAAATTGTCTGAAAACAAGCCATTTTTCCACGTCTCAATCGCAAACAAGCTAGAATTTTCAATAAAGCCTCTGTAGTGTTCTAAAATACAATCCGACATCAGAATAAGCAAAATCGAAAAAATTGTGCATCAAAACCATAGTTGCGGACTCATAAGAGCACGAATTAAGGGAGAAGTAAGCGTGGCGCACCCTGAAAAAAAGAGCAAGCAAAACCGGTCAACCGATGCTGTTGAAACGCCAACAACAGTTTCAAAGCCTAAAGACAAACCCTCCCCAGTTATTGCCCAATATCTTGAGCTGAAAGCGGTTAACCCTGGCTACCTCCTGATGTATCAATTAGGGGACTTCTTTGAACTGTTTTTTGAAGACGCTATTTTGGCCTCAGAAAAACTAGGACTTACATTGACCAAACGGGGCACTTATCAGGGAAAAGATATTCCCATGGCCGGTGTGCCGCTCAAAACCATCAATGACTATTTACAAAAGGCCATTCGCGCCGGTTTTCGTGTGGCTATTATTGAGCAATTGGAAGACCCCGCAGAGGCTAAAAAGCGCGGTGCAAAAGCTGTGGTGAAACGAGATGTCACACGACTTGTCACCCCTGGCACGTTAACCGAAGACACTTTGCTGGAGGCGGGCGCCAACAATTACCTGACCGCAATTTTCCAAAACCCACAAGATCATAGCGATAAATCTGCCAAGCAAGATGATTTATCCTACTGCCTGGCCAGTCTGGATATCTCAACCGGGGAATTTCTCATTGCCCGGGCCAAAGAAACAGATTTGGGCGGTGAGATTGCACGTCTTAGCCCCAGTGAAATTATTCTGTCCGACATGATTATAAATAGCGCGTCAATCAAAACCAGCCTAGCAAGTTTTGAAGGGGCACTCACACCGGTTCCTCATGCCTCCTATTCCAGCTTAAGCGGTGAGGCCAGTTTAAAGGCCGCTTTACATGTTGAAGACTTATCAGCCTTTGGTGACTTTTCTCGCGGAGACCTAGCTGCCATTGGCGCGTTGCTTAAATATGTGGAGCTGACCCAAATTGGCAAAAAACCGCTTATTCGCCCGCCTGCCCAAGCAAGCCAAAGCACCTATATGAGTATTGATGCGGCAACGCGCACCAATCTAGAGCTGATCAAATCCACCCAGATGACCAAAAAGGGATCGCTGTTTGATGCCATTGATCGCACTGTCACCGGGCCTGGCGCGCGCACCCTTGCTGCCCAGATCAGCACCCCGCTTTACGATGTGAGTGCCATTAACGAGCGCCTTAATGCTTTGGAGTTTTTTGTCACCAACAGTGCCGCGCGCGACACAATACGCAAAACCATGCGCCACACCCCTGACATTGCGCGCGCTTTATCACGTCTGAGCCTGAACCGAGCCGGGCCGAAAGATTTAGGCGCTATAAAATACGGCCTGATTGTAGCTGATATCATCAATAAAGAGCTGGAACAGGTCAAAAATGATCACCTGCCAGAAAAACTCAAAACCATAAAAGCTGATTTACTATTTGCCAGCGGCAAATTAACTGACCAATTAAAAGCTGCCCTTAGCCAAGAGCTGCCTTTGCAAATTCGTGATGGTGATTTCATCAACCAGGGTTATCATCAGCCGCTCGATGAACAACGCATCTTGCGTGACCAAAGCCGCTCCATCTTAGCCAGCCTACAAGCAGACTACCGCGAGCTAACTGGTATCAAATCACTAAAAATTCGTCATAATAATCAATTTGGCTTTTTTGTCGAAGTTACCCAACTCAATGCCAGCCAATTGCTCACTGGGCCTTTGAGCGATACTTTCCGGCATCGTCAAACCTTGGCCAACAATGTGCGCTTTACCACTCAACAACTTGTTGAAATAGAGTCGCAAATCACCATGGCTGCGGACAGAGCCTTAGCGATAGAAAAAGAGCTGTTTGAAGATCTACAAGAGCTTGCTTGTCAAGCCAGCGATAAAATTAGCCAACTGGCTGAAAGCCTTGCTCAGCTAGATGTCACTTTAGGTCTGGCCCTTTTGAGTGAAGAGCAAAACTACACCCGTCCTGTGGTTGACAACAGCCACACTTTTTTCATTCAAAATGGACGCCACCCGGTTGTTGAGCAAGCGCTGCGTGCTTCAAAAGCTGGGCCCTTTATTGAAAACGACTGTAGCCTTTCGCCAACCCATCAAAAAACCACCGCTCACATCTGGATTCTAACTGGGCCAAACATGGCTGGTAAATCAACCTTTTTGCGCCAAAACGCGCTGATTGCCATCCTGGCGCAAATGGGATGTTTCGTACCGGCCAGCAAAGCCCATATTGGTTTGATTGATCGTTTGTTTTCGCGCGTTGGGGCCTCAGATGATTTGGCGCGCGGGCGCTCTACCTTCATGGTGGAAATGGTTGAAACGGCTGCCATCCTTAATCAAGCAACCAACCGTTCTCTTATTATTTTGGATGAGATCGGGCGCGGCACAGCTACCTTTGATGGCCTGTCCATTGCCTGGGCGACCATTGAATATCTTCATGATCACGTCAAAGCACGTTCCCTGTTTGCCACTCATTATCACGAGCTTACAGGCCTTAAGGAAAAACTAAACCACATCACCAATGCCACCATTGAAGTTAAAGAATGGAATGATGACATTGTGTTTCTTCACCAGGTCATCAAAGGGGCTGCTGACCGTTCTTATGGCATTCAAGTTGGTAAACTGGCCGGCTTGCCCGCCCCGGTGGTGAAACGTGCGACTGAAGTATTGCGCCATCTTGAAACTGAAAACGAGAAAACCGGCGCCATTAACCAACTTGACGATTTGCCTCTGTTTTCGATGGAATTACCAGTAGAAACGGAAGACAGTGCACCTACAATCGATGTTGACCCCATTGCGGGCCAACTGGCCCGAGAATTAGAGGCTATTAACCCTGATGATATAACGCCTAAAGCGGCTCTTGAGCTTATTTACAAATTAAAAACCATCACCACACTATAAATATGCTATCCAAGTGTTCTTTTTCCGATATATTGGAACATACTATTATTTTTTAATTCGTCGCAGAGAAAAACCTACCCAATCAAATGGAAAATCGTATCTCTACTTGTGCTCCTTTTTTTGATCCAGATGACTTAAGACAAGAGTTATCTGACTTGTGGCGCGCGCATCAGAAAAATGAAAGTAAGCTTCGCTCAGAAATTTTAAGCCGGTTATGGGCGTTAAAAAAACATGCTCACGGCCAAGCTGAAAACAAACTGTTGCAAGATGGAGATGGCCGCCTTTGCTCTGAAGCTCTAAGTCTGTTTCAAGATGAGCTTATTCGTGTCCTTTACGATTTTACCACCTGGCATGTTTATCGCGCTAGTAACCCAACTGCGGCTGAACGCATTGCTATTGTTGCCACGGGTGGTTATGGACGCGGCGCACTGGCACCTGGTTCTGACATCGATTTGCTGTTCTTGCTCCCTTACAAGCAAACCGCTTGGGGGGAAAGTGTTATTGAATATATCCTTTATCTATTATGGGACATGGGCTTTAAAGTTGGCCATGCCACCCGCTCTGTGGAACAATCCATCCGCTTTGCAAAAGAAGACATGACGATCCGAACCGCTTTGATTGACAGTCGTTTTCTTTGGGGGGAACACCCTCTTTTTGATGAATTTATCAACAAGTTTAAAGAGCAGATTATCAAAGGAAGCACGCGCGAATTTATTGAAGCAAAACTGGAAGAACGTGATCAGCGCCATAAACGATCTGGCGCTTCGCGTTACATGGTTGAACCTAACATCAAAGATGGCAAAGGCGGTCAGCGTGATTTGCACACCCTGCACTGGATTGCAAAATATGTCACGTTTGAGCAAAACAATCCAGATTTGTCGACTTCAGAAATTTTTACGCAAGAAGAATATCATACGTTTAAGCATTGCGATGATTTTTTATGGACCGTGCGTTGTCATTTGCATTTTCTAACCGGTCGGGCTGAAGAGCGAATTTCCTTTGATCATCAAAAAGCTATGGCGGAACGGCTTGGCTATCGCGAGAGTGATGGGATGCAGGCTGTTGAGCGCTTTATGAAGCATTATTTCCTTATTGCCAAAGAGGTTGGTAATTTGACCCGGATTTTGTGTGCCGACCTGGAAATGAAACAATTAAAAGCTACCCCAAAACTCAATACCTTTTTGTCCCATTTGGGATGGAAGCAGCGTTCGGCCCTGCGCAAATCAAGCGATTTTAAAATTGAAAATGGGCGTATCAACATCATTCACAAAGACACTTTCAAACGTGACCCTGTTAATCTGATCCGCATTTTCAAAGTTGCCAATAACTTTAACGCTTTTTTGCACCCAAGTGCCATGCGCCAAATTCGTGCCTCGCTACGTTTGGTGGATCAAATACGACAAGACCCTAACGCCAATCGCATTTTTCTTGAGTTACTCACCTCAAAAAACAATCCTGAAAATGCTTTGCGCCGTATGAATGAATCTGGTGTTCTTGGCCATTTTATGCCTGAATTTGGCCAGATCGTTTCCATGATGCAATTTAATATGTATCATCACTTTACTGTGGATGAGCACCTTATTCGCACCGTTGGTGAATTGGCTTGGATTGATCGGGGCGAAGCGCAAGACCCGCTGCCTTTGTCTCACAATATTATTCACACCATTTCTAAACGACGCGCTTTATATGTGACCGCCTTTTTGCATGACATTGCTAAGGGGCGCAAAGAAGACCATTCGATTGCTGGTGCGCGTGAGGCCCGCACCATTTGCCCGCGCCTGGGCTTGTCTGAAACAGAGACCGAAACGGTTGCCTGGCTCATTCAAGAACATCTTACCATGAGCCAGTTTGCCCAAAGCCGCGATCTAAACGACCCGCAAACCATCAAAGATTTTGCCGATATTGTGCAAAGTCCGGAGCGCTTAAAATTATTACTGGTTCTAACCGTTTGTGATATTCGGGCGGTGGGCCCTGGCACATGGAATGGTTGGAAGGGGCAATTGTTAAGAAGTCTTTATTATCAAACAGAGCTGTTGCTTTCTGGCGGTTACTCTAGTGAGACACATCAAAACCAGATAGAAAGCGCAATTAACCAGTTTAGTGAAAAACTTAATGGCTGGACCAAGGAAGAGATTAGCACTTACACCGAACGTCATTATCCGGCCTATTGGCTGAAGACTGAAACAGCCACGCAAATTGCTCATGCCAAACTGGTGCGCAAAGCGCAAAACAAAGACTTAAAGTTGGCTCATCAAGTTACTAGTGATGCTTTTACTGATCATACTTCAATCACTATTTACACCACCGCGCACCCGAAATTATTATCCATGATTGCTGGCAGTTGCGCGGCAACTGGTGCTAATATTATTGATGCACAAGTAACCACGACCCAAGATGGTATGGCTCTTGATACAATTTCCATAAAGCGTGAATTTGATCACTCTGATGATGAAAAGCGCCGCGCGCAAACCATTACTGACACCTTAGAACAACTCATCCGCGGCGCGCGCCATTTAAACAACCTGACCCCCAACAAACAAAATTGGAAAGGGCGCAAAGACGCCTTTTATGTTGCCCCGGATGTAACCGTTGATAATAGTGTCTCGAATGACCAAACCGTCATAGAAGTGCGCTGCCTTGATCGGCCTGGTCTGTTGTTTGAGCTGACCCACATGATCGGCGAATTGAACCTGGACATCACCAGCGCGCACATTGCCACTTATGGTGAAAAGGCTGTTGATGTGTTTTACGTCACAGATCTAACGGGTGGTAAAATCCACAATGAGCGCCGCCAGCGCCAAATAGAGACAAGCCTGCTTGAGGTTTTAAAAGGGGAAAGCGCTTTGTGTGCTTAATTTGTGTGCTTTGAAGGTCAAGCAACTTATTTTGTCCTATTCTTCCAACTCGGTATCCCAATAGAGATAATCCATCCAACTTTCATGCAAATAATTTGGGGGAAACAGGCGCCCATTTTTATGTAATTGAAACACCGTTGGCCTATACGGCTTTTGCTGCGGGATCATACCTGCCTTTTCAGGCAGTTTATTGCCTTTGGCCAAATTACAGGGCGCACACGCGGCCACTACATTGTCCCAGCGTGTCAAACCGCCTTTCGAGCGCGGGATCACATGGTCAAAAGTTAGGTCATTTTTCGCGCCGCAATATTGGCACATGAACTTATCACGTAAAAACAGGTTAAAGCGCGTGAAGGCGGGATAGCGGGCCGGGCGTACATAATTTTTAAGCGCTACAACACTGGGCAAATTCATGGTGAAGGACGGGCTATAGACCTTCTTTTCATAAACTTGCAAGATCTGGACACGCTCCAGAAAGACAGACTTAACCGCTTCCTGCCAGCTCCATAATGATAAAGGGTAATAGCTCAAGGGCCGATAATCAGCATTCAACACCAGGGCTGGGCACGCTTCCAGTGAGCGCGACTTTAAGGCGTTTTTTCCAGCACGAATAGCTGTATTTAATGTCGTCAAAGGCGTCGTTCCTCACTCATATTAAAGGGGAAAGGCAACACGCAACAATTATTATTACTAAGCAAGCTCGAAATATCAGCGAACCATGACAAGTTGATGACGAGCATGTCGTATCTGCGAAAGATTGTAAAGAGGACACAAGTCTTTAATCTTTACAAGTGATTATCCTGTCACATTCACAACGAAAAGAGGCTTCCTTTTTCTCTCATTGACCAACCAAATTTATAGCACTTTTTGTAAAAATTCTCCGCCCAACTGCAACCCCTTCGCATCTATGCCATGGCCCACACTAGGGCTAATATGGGTTTTCAGGTCAATACTTGCATGTCTTAGCGCGGTTTCAGCCTCACTCAATGCCTGAACGGGGATTACGTCATCCATGGCGCCATGCACTAATAATACTGGTGCTTTATGGGTTAATTGCCCTTTTAAATGCTCTGGCCCGGCCAATTTTCCTGAATAGCCAATAATGCCTGCCAAAGGCTTTGAGCGGCGCAAGCCCACATGTAGCGCCATCATTGTTCCTTGAGAGAACCCAACCAGGACCAATTGCTGTTCATCTAAGCCATAGTGTTTTAATTCTTGATCCAAAGACGCTTGCAAGTTGGGGCCAGCTTTTTCAACACCGCGCCAATATTCTGTTGGATCACGCATGGTAAGATCGAACCATTGAAAACCGCCAAATGGGTTCATTGCACATGGTTCAGGTGCATCAGGACTGATAAAAACTGTATTTGGTAAAAGCGCCTGCCATTGATTTCCTATCCCGATTAGGTCTTGTCCATTGGCCCCATAGCCGTGCAAGAATACCACAAGTGATTTCACCTTAGCCGCTTGAGGCTGTATTCGATAAACTTGTCCTGTCACTCAAACCTCCTTAATTTTCACGAAAGATATGTCGCCTTTACGCTTATTATTTATTGCTTAACTTGATTTTTATGTTCTTTTTTTCTTACCCAAGCATCAGGCTCTACTTGTTTATACCAGCAACTGTCTTGGCGACAATGATCTATATCGATTTACGCGACTTAACGCAAACCTGCTACAACATCTTGCGCAATTATCTCCTCATTGGTCACTTTCAATTGTTGCTCGCACCGGATCGCTCTGAAATAGTGCAAAGGTGTCTTGCCCCCCTTTAACACCAAAACTGGCTTTCAACTAGATTCTTTACAAGATTGATTTTGGACAGGACTGGGCAGCACAGCCAGTCAAGTGGAGGCTTAATTTACACTTGGATAGAGTTCTTCAAATGGCACTGCAATACCTGTGTTTTGCACGATACGACAATGATGACGATCTAACGCCCGCACATGGGGCACCCCGCAAGAGTTGGCAATCAAACCTGAACCGTAATGAATTTTGCCAACAAAATTAGCCACTCTCAGCGCCTTGTTTGCCGGGTCAAGACCTTTTTGCAGTCTTCGGTCATGGGTTGTTATGCCGGTGGGGCAGGTGTTTTTGTTGCACTTTAAAGCTTGAATGCAGCCCAACGCAAACATAAATCCTCTGGCTGATACCACCACGTCAGCGCCTGCGCAATAGGCCCATGCCACATCAGCTGGGGTAATAAGCTTGCCAGAGGCAATCACTTTAATGCGGCCTCTCAAACCATGCCTGTTTAATTTGTCTACCACCAAAGGCAAGGCTTGGCGTATGGGCAGGCCAACATTGTCAATCAATGGCATCGGGGCAGCACCGGTACCGCCATCGCCAGAATCAATGGTGATAAAATCTGGAGCTGCTGCCAAACCGGCTTGACTAATCGCATTGGCCAGCTCATCAAACCAATTGGCAGAGCCAACCACCATCTTAATGCCAACCGGTTTGTTGGTTAGTCGTTTAATGTTAGCAATAAATGACAATAAATGCTCAATGCTATCAATCTCAGGGTGACGGTTAAAAGAAATAGAGGGTTCACCCGGCTTAATACCGCGAATGCGTGCAATTTCTTGGGTCACTTTTTCACCTGGCAAAATTCCGCCCTTGCCTGGTTTGGCCCCTTGAGACAATTTAATCTCAAACATTTTGATATAAGGAAAACCGCCCAGCTCTTTTAGTTTTTCCTCATCAAGCTGGCCTTGAGCATCACGCACCCCATATTTGGCCGTGCCGATTTGAAAAACAATATCGGCGTTGCCATGCAAATGATAGGGAGACAAGCCGCCCTCTCCAGTGTTCATCCAACATCCAGCCAGTTCAGCGCCTTTAGAAAGGGCTTTGACGGCTGGGCTTGAAAGCGCGCCAAAACTCATTCCAGAAATATTGATGATCGATTTCGCCTGATATGGGTTTGGACAATCAGGTCCAAAAACGATAGCTGGTGGCTCTTGTGCATCTGCATCAAGCAACGGGAAGGGGCTGTTGTTAAAAATTACCGTGCCGGTTACCTCAAGGTTCTTGGTTGAACCAAAAGCAACTGTGTTATCAACGCCGCGCGAGGACTTATAGACCCATTCACGCTCGGCCCGGTTAAAGGGCATTTCCTCTCGGTCCATAGCAAAGAAATACTGCCTAAAAAATTCACCCAACTCGCTAAAAATATAGCGAAAGCGTCCAATCACTGGATAGTTATAGCGAATGCTATCGCGGGTTTGGTTTTTATCGATGATAAACAGAACTATGGCATACAGCACCAACAGGCCCAGAATGAAAATAAACAAAGCTGATAGAGAAACCAGCCCAACCATTGCGTATTGAAAAAAGATATTCATGCTCATCGCATCACCCTCCTTACAATCAAGCAGCATTATTTATTATTATGTCAGATGTTACACACAAGAGCCCTCGCAGTCACTTGACTTCTTTGTGTAACCTTTGTGAGCACAAAAAAAGCGACTGCCTGCACAGTCGCTTTTTTCAATTTTACCACTGGTGCTGTTAATTTTATTAGTGACTTAAGTTCGTCACTTGTACACGGCGGTTTTCACCAGATTCTGGGTAATCAATATCCTTCAGCTCTTCTTCACCAAAGCCTACGGCAACCAATTTTGCGGGCTCAATATTAAAGCTTTCCATTAAAAAATGTTTCACAGCTTTGGCGCGTCTTTGGCTCAAAGTTAGGTTGTAATGGTCACTGCCACGTGCATCGGTGTGCCCACCGACTAAAAACGTGCCGGCTTTTAAATCTTTATGCAAAAGCGCTTGGCCAAGCTTGACAAGTGTGGGAATGGATTGGGGGGTGATTTTGGCGGAATTATAGTCAAAATAAATTGTCAAATCGATGGTTGGCAATTTATATTTCTCGACAATCTCCACCAAATCTTTGCGGTCTTCATGGGTATGTTCTTCAACCTTTTTCTTAGCAACTTCAATCACCAATCCTCTGGTTCTTACCCTTTCTTTATCCACACCGCCGCCAAGGCCACGTGTTAATTTTTTAACCGGTTTTGCCTTAAGGCTGCGTACCAATTGGTCTTTACTAAGGCTCTCTTCAGCCAACAAAGAAACAGAACTTGGGACAACCAACACACTGGCTAAAAGCCCTGCGGCCAACAATGAAAATGTCTGTTTCATTATTTTCTCCTTCTCGTCAAAAATCCTGTCACTTAATAAATAAGCAATAATCTTATTTGGTAAATTTAAAATCTAATGCAGATTATACAGTCCAAAATGGCTTTCTGCAAAACCTTAAAAATTAAATATTTGTCATGTTCTTGTTACAGTATGCTGTTGATTTAAAAAGCAATCCTGCATTCTCACATTAACAAAATTTAATACAATAAAGCTTGCCAGGTAAAACATCTCACGTTTACTATGGGAGCTGGAAAATAAAATAGATGCTAAGAAATACTATAAAATTAGAATGCTGTTTAATTAAGCCCTTGGCAATAAATGCCAAACATGACATCCGCCTTGCTATTCACGAATAGCGAGCGGCCAAGGCAGACATGAGGGACATGACAATGAAACCATCGCAAGACCCAACCTTTAAACCATCATTTATAATTCCCTTAAAACGATTTACAGATTTCAAGTTTGCAGCTCTAGCCCTAATTGCTTTTGGTACAAACGCCTTCATCTCTAGCCCGGTGATGGCGCAAGTCGATTTGAAAAATGGGGAATATATGTTCACCATTGCTGGCTGTGGCTCTTGCCATGGTCAGAAGGGAGATCCGAAAAAACTTACTGGTGGTTATGAAATCAAAACTGAATTTGGCACATTTGTCACCCCTAATATTTCTCCTGACCCTAAATTTGGTATTGGTAAATGGAGCAAGGGTGATTTTTATGCTGCCTTAAAAGAAGGCATATCACCGCGCGGTAGCCATTATTATCCTTCTTTCCCTTACAGCTCTTATGCTGGCATGACCAAAAAAGATATTTTTGATATTTACGATTATATCAAAACCTTGCCAGCCATCGCGATTAAGTCTATCGAGCACAAGCTTTCTTTCCCTTACAATTTGCGCGGCAGTGTTGGCCTTTGGAAAATTGCCGCGGCCTTACCGGACAGATTCACCCCGACAGTTGGTGAGAGCGATGTTTATAACCGCGGTAAATATCTGGTTGAACATGTTGCGCATTGCGGTGAATGCCACACGCCGCGCTCGTCCCTATTTCAAACGCTTGATCAAAATCGTCGATTTGAAGGCACTGTGTTAAACGGGGAAAATGTGCCAGGCATTACGGCCAAAAAACTGCAACGCAAAGGCATAGATGCTTTTTTGAAAAGCATGACCGAAGGGCTTACCTTGCGCGGTAAACCAATGGACTCTAAAGGCATGCTAAAAGTGGTCGATAATATGAAAAAATTATCGAAGGAAGACCACCAGGCTATTTACACCTATCTTACTGGCACAGAAGCCATTGTTACTGAGTATAAAGTTGAACCTATTGCTTTAACCGAAACTACGGTTATCGCCTCAACAGATAATGTGCTGACCAACGAAACGGAACAATTTTTTGCAAAATATTGTAATTCTTGCCACGCCGCCTCATCTGGCAAAGATGCTGCAAAAAAAGATTTTACCTATGTCAACTTACAATCACTTGCCAGTGACATCTCATTGGTCACCCCTGGCAATCCAGATAAATCAGATATTTACTTATCTGTGAAAGACGGCACCATGCCCAAACATGGTGAGCGCCCCACAGCAAAAGAAGTTGCCGCCCTTTACCAATGGATCAAAGACCTTAAACCTGAAGAAGAAAAGATTGTTAAAACCGGTGGTGAAGATGAGGGGGAAGAAACTGGGCAACCTGAACAACAAGTTGCTGAACGTGAATTCCTAACAGATGAGGCCATCCACAAGGCTGTCTTAAACGACCTGGTCAACCTGTCAGAATTTGAACGCAGTGAAACGCGCTATATTAGCCATGCGCATCTTTATAACGCGGCGCCAAAGACAGCGACCCCAGAACAGCTTGAAGCCAATTTGAGATACTATACGTTGGCTACAGCTAAGTTGATCAATTCTGTTTCCTATGCGCCAACTCTGCATAAGCCTGTTGTGGTTGAGGGCACCAATGGCACAGTTCTGCGCATTAACATTGGCGACTTAAAATGGAATGATCGCATCTGGGCAGAAATT
>JANQQH010000161.1 GCA_028285025.1 Hyphomicrobiaceae bacterium
CGTGGCGGTTGATGCGCTGCAAGTGATTGGTGAGGCTGGTGACAAGACCGGCACTCAGGTGACGTTTTTGCCCAGCCCTGCGACCTTCACCATGGTTGAGTTTGATTATAAAACACTTGAGCACCGGCTGCGCGAATTGGCGTTTTTGAATTCGGGCGTTAAGATTGTGCTCACCGATCAGCGCGGGGCTGACCCGGTTGTTGAAGAGATGGTCTATGATGGCGGGCTTGAGGCCTTTGTGCGCTATTTGGATGAAACCAAGCACCCGCTGATTGACACTCCTATTACCGTTACTGCGGAAAAAGATGGCATCACAGTGGAAGCGGCCATGTGGTGGAATGACAGCTATCATGAAAAGGTTTTGTGTTTTACCAATAACATTCCCCAGCGCGATGGCGGGACGCACTTGGCTGGTTTTCGCGGCGCGTTGACACGGGTTGTTAATGGGTATGCCAATTCTTCTGGTATTGCCAAGAAGGAAAAGGTGTCGCTAACCGGTGATGATGCACGTGAAGGGCTCACCTGCGTGCTTTCGGTTAAAGTGCCTGATCCTAAATTTTCTTCACAAACAAAAGATAAATTGGTCTCATCAGAAGTGCGTCCAGTGGTGGAAAGTTCGTTAAACGATGTGCTCGGCCAATGGTTTGAAGAGCACCCAGCAGAGGCTAAGACCATTGTTTCCAAAGTTGTTGAAGCAGCAGCGGCCCGCGAGGCGGCGCGTAAGGCGCGCGAATTAACGCGGCGCAAAGGGGCGCTGGATGTGGCCAGCCTACCTGGCAAATTGGCCGACTGCCAAGAACGGGACCCGGCCAAGTCTGAATTGTTCCTGGTGGAGGGTGACAGCGCGGGTGGCTCTGCCAAACAGGGGCGTAACCGGGAAAATCAGGCGATTTTGCCGCTGCGTGGTAAGATCTTGAATGTGGAGCGTGCCCGGTTTGACAAGATGCTTTCTTCTCAAGAGATTGGCACGCTGATCACCGCGCTTGGCACGGGCATTGGGCGGGATGATTTTGACATTTCAAAACTGCGTTATCACAAGATCATCATCATGACCGACGCGGACGTGGACGGGGCCCATATTCGTACCTTGTTGTTGACCTTCTTTTATCGGCAAATGCCAGAATTGATTGAGGGGGGCTATCTTTATATTGCCCAGCCGCCTTTGTATAAGGTCAAGCGCGGCAATTCAGAGCAATATTTGAAAGATCAGGAAGCGTTTGAGCAATATTTGATTAGCTCTGGCCTTGATGAAACCAGCCTTGAGCTTGAGGGCGGTGAAGTGCGGGCTGGCAAAGATCTGGAAGCGGTGGTGCAAAAGGCGCGCGACTTTAATGATGCGCTGAAAGGCTTGCATAGCCGTTATACGCGCTCTGTGATTGAACAGGCAGCCATTGCTGGTGCGCTTGACCCAGAAGCTTTGGGCGATGAGGCACGGGCGCAAGACTTGGCTGAAAAAATCGCTGCACGTCTTGATGCCATTTCGGATGAAACTGAACGCGGCTGGGAAGGCAAAGTACGCTCTGATAAGGGCTTGAGCTTTTCGCGCCGTTTGCGCGGGGTGAAGGAAGTGCATGTGCTAGATGAAGCTTTGATCAATTCGGCAGATGCGCGCAAGTTGAACCGATTTAGCTCGCATTTGGCTGAGGTTTACAATGGGACGGCCCATCTGGTGCGCAAGGATGATCGCACAGTGATTTCTGGGCCTGTTGCTTTGCTGGAGGCTGTTTATGAAATTGGGCGCAAAGGATTGAGTATGCAGCGCTATAAGGGGCTGGGGGAAATGAATGCAGACCAACTGTGGGATACCACTTTGGATTCGTCCGTGCGCACGCTGTTACAAGTGAAAATCGGTGAGCTTGATGAGGCGGATGATATTTTCTCTAAACTCATGGGCGATGTGGTTGAGCCGCGGCGTG
>JANQQH010000187.1 GCA_028285025.1 Hyphomicrobiaceae bacterium
GTCTAACCCGGTCTCTGGGGCTTGTTTGTCAAGGTAGGGGGAGTGCAATGTATCGCGGCCCTGGTTGGCAAGGGCGATGGCGGCCATCATTTTACCAACAGAGGCGATGGCTCTGATTTCCTTATCTGGATTATAGCGGCCATTGTCTTGTGAGCGGGCAAAGGGGGAGCCGTAATAAGCGGCGATATCGTTGGATTCAAAGTAACGAACAATCTCTCCCTTGGTGTTGGCTGCAACGATGACAACATCGGGTATGGTTTTTGGTGAGTCTTCAAGGTTTTCCAATTTTGTGATGTTTAAACTGTAGGCTGGGTCCAGTTTGGCTTGGTATTTATTGTCCAGTGCTTCTAACTTTTTCCAAACCTTGTTGCGAAAGGTGAGGTTTTTGCTGACATCTAGGGACAATTCCACGCCTCTGACATAATGGCGCCATTCAAAGCCATAGGCTTGTTTCATTTCTTCCCTGGCGGCATAACGGGTGGCGGGCACAAGCAGGTTGGCACGCGCTATTGGGTTGGCGCTGGCAACTTTGACCAGGTTTGGATAATGTTTTTTGATGGTGCCTGCCAGTTTGGGTTGGATTTTGGCATTGGGGGGGCCACCTGCGAGAAGGCTTAAATCAAACAGCGCAGATTTTTTTTCCTCGTCGCTTTTCAGTAAGGTTGTGGCGCAGCTTTTGGCGCGCACTTCGGCAATGTAGCGCCAGCGGTCAAGGCGCACTTGGTTGAGGCGCTCAGAGCCTTCCAGCAAGATGATCGGTTTGTTCACGGCTGAGGCGAGAATATATTGCTCGGCAATGGTTAGCTCACTGGCTGGTTTGCCAAAGATGATGCGGGCGGTGACCTCAATGCCTTGCAAATCTTGGCCGCCAGTGCGATGGGCGAGCCAGAGGTGATTGGCAGACCATTGCTTTAACAATTCCATGGTGCCGTTTTGGGTCAACTGCCAATAAAACACCGGGGCGTGCCACCATTCCAGCGCTTTGCGGCGCAATTTATCAAAAGCGTTTTCTGATGTGCTGGGGGCGGTGGCGTTATAAACGCGAACCAATTGCATAGGGATGGTGGAGCCTCCAACGCCGAATTTTAGTTTTTTGGCCGCAAATGAGCGTTTGGCCGTGGAATAGGGGATTTTAAGAACGCCAATGAGGTCTATGCCGAACGGGTTAAACAGGCCTCCAAGGTGACGGTCTTCATGATAGGTCAGGCAGTTCCAGAAATGGTCCGGTACTTCACGCACAGAAATGGATTTATGATCTGGATTGGCGGTATAGCGCGGGTTGTTAATCAGTATCGGGCTGCCGGTGGTGTTTAAATCGCGTTTGGAATCCATCTTAGGATCAAATGTGCCGATGAAGTGACCTTTTTTGTTATAGATGGCGGTGCCCAACCAACGCTCACTGGCATAATGGATTTTTGGCCCCATCCAATAGCTGCCGGCCCACCCTCTGATCGGCGCAAAAATGTAAACCAGAAAAAATGCAAACAATAAAAAGAAAAAAACAGTGCCGGTGATATAGCGCATGGGGCCAAGATGGGGGTTGAAAACCACCAGGGAAATAAGCAAGCGGATTGTGCCTTGCACCAGGCTTAACACCCAGTGAAGTGCGGCCAGACATGTGCTGATAAAACTTAACATTGACCCATAACAATGGCTTTGTTGTTTTTAAGCTAGCCTTTGTGGCAATGTTATGCGTTCTTTTTATGGCAAGGGGTCGGTTAAGCGCCTAGTTTGTGCCTTAACTTCCATGGTTAGACTTTGGCATTTTTAAAAGCTATGTCAAGGACGCGGAGCGCAAGTGAAATCCTTGACATAGCTTTTAAAAATGCAAAAATCTCACCATGGAAATTAAGGCACGCACCAAGCCTTGAGAGAATTTTTAAAGTCCCCAATAGCTAAAGGGGAGAAAGTTTACCAAGCTTCCTTGTTCTAGCTTTGTGGTTTCTTCATCGATTTCGATGAGGCCATCTGATGTTGTTAAAGAGTGAATGAGGCCAGAGCCGTCTTTTTGAAATTTTTCAACCCAGCTTTGTCCGTCTTTCATGATGAGCCTTCCGCGCATAAATTCGCGTCGGTCGGGTTCCTTTTTATCGATGGAAAAATTGGCAGGCACTTTAAACCGTGGTGGTTCGGGCCAAGGCTCACCGCCCAAATGACGCAACAGGGGGCTGGCATAAAGCAAAAAGCAAAT
>JANQQH010000188.1 GCA_028285025.1 Hyphomicrobiaceae bacterium
CACATAATAAGGCTGGTTAGAGGTAACGCGCATGCTTGGTGGCAGATTGTTTTGTAAAAAATTTAAAAAAGTGCCATAGCCAGCCCAGTTGGAGCCCACAGTTTCTTCATAGCCAATGGTGCGCTTGCTTTCTTGGCGGACAAAGCCCAGCGCACAATTGGTTATGAAGAAACTGTTGGTTCCAATTGGGCCGGCTATGGCACCTTTTTAAATTTCCTGCAAAATAATTTGCCGCCTAGCATGCGCGTTACTTCTAACCAACCTTATTATGTGGTTGATGAGCGCTGCCATGCCGAAGCATTAGAGGAAACTCAAGATCAGGCAGCAAGCGCTGGTTCTTATAATCAGAAGGATCACCTGTACGAACAACGCCAACAAGAGGCCCAAAGCCTGATTGAAAACAATCAAACCATTCGCGATACCATCAGCCAAGTACATGAGCACACTCATGTGCCCGCGCTTGCACCGAGTGAATATCAAATCTTGTTTGAGGTGATCTGCGAAGAGCTGAATGAGGTTGGGTTAAAAGGGCGCCAAACCGCTTTTAATATTTCCAGTCGGGCTAAGGTTGAAAGTGTGGAACTGCTTCCGGAAGACGCTCAGTTTGTTCTCGACATTATTTCCGAGGCTGATCCCTGGTTTGAAAAAGGTATCAGCCCGCCCTTGTTTGCTGAGCGGTTCATGAATGCCATCGTTGCGCGCTGCCGCAATAATGGTCTGCATTTGACCCAACACGAATATGAGCTGGTTGCAGCCTGGTTTACGGGCAACACCAAAAACCTTTACCATCAACAATCGGTTCCGCAACTTGATCATCAGCCTCAAGCAGATACACCATGGTTGCTGCCTTCTGGGCAAGAAGAAGCCGTGCGTGAGCCAGCCCGTCCCTTGCGCCAGCCTTATGTTGATCCTTTTAATCCACCGCAAAATATGGCGAGTAAGCACAAAGAGCTTCCCCGTATTTTCCGCTTTGGATCGGACAGTTAATTCCAACAGAGCTTAGCTCAGGATCTGTTAATCCTTATTCGTTCTGCGCTGTATAGCGTCTATCTGAGCCGGCCTAAAGGTGCAGGAAATATGTTTTTATTTTCAAGCCTTTCGAACGCACCCAGAGAGACGTTAGACAGCGCCCGTAGGGTTGCCTTAGTTAAAAGGGCCCAGAACACATAAAATTAATAGGTCCTTAGCCTAGGACACACCTAAAAGTTCATTGTTAAACTTTGGTATTTTTAAAAGGCACGTCAAGAATTTAACTTACACTTTGCGTTTCTTTATTCGCGCTTTGGATGCCCACCAGCATCCACGCTTACAACCAATTAAAGATGATTTAAGAGGTTAGGTATTGTCCACCATTGGCTGTAATAGTGGCACCCGTAATAAAGCCGCAATTGTCATCAGCTAGAAATGTCACGCAATCAGCAATTTCTTCTGCTTTGCCAAGTCGGCCTACAGGAATTTGGCCGATGATGCTTTCAAGCACTTTTTCCGGCACGGCTGCAACCATTTCAGTGTCGATATAGCCAGGGGCCACGACATTTACTGTGATGCCTTTGCGCGCATTTTCTTGTGCTAAGGCTTTTGTAAAGCCGATCACGCCAGCTTTAGCCGCTGAATAATTGGCCTGGCCCATTTGGCCCTTTTGGCCATTAATCGAAGAGATTGAAATAATGCGGCCAAATCCGCGCTCACGCATGCCATTAATCACTGGACGGGTCATATTAAATAAAGAGGTCAAATCGACACGGATTACATCATCCCATTGCTCTTGTGACATTTTGTGTAACATGGAGTCGCGTGTGATGCCGGCATTGTTAACAATCACATCAACTGGGCCCAATTTGGCTTCTACCTCAGCTAAGCCTTCTGAGCATGCCTCAAACGATCCAACATCCCATTTAAAAACCTGAATGCCGGTTTCGGACTGAAATGCGTTAGCCGCTTCTTCGTTGCCACCAAAATTGGCTGCAACCTCATAGCCTTTGGCTTTCAAACCTTCTGAAATCGCACGACCAATTCCTCTCGTTCCACCAGTAACAACTGCAACACGCGCCATAATTATTCTCCCTTTAGAAATTTGTAAGTAAGGCCACTTAAAAAGTCTTTTTCCTTTTTAAGTGGCTTTCAACTTGATTAAAAAAACTTTCGTTCGCTAAAAAATTTAAATGGGTTCCACACAA
>JANQQH010000318.1 GCA_028285025.1 Hyphomicrobiaceae bacterium
AACTTGTGTCAGGCGTTTTGCCAGATTCAAGCATTTCCTTGATCATGTAAATTCGCCCGCGCGGGCTGTCTCGTTCATCGCCTAAGACCACATAGCTAGAACAGGTTGCTGTGCAAAGACCACAGTGAACGCAACGCCGGAAAATATCATTGGCCATTTTAAGGTTATCGGCCTGTAATTGTCGTTTGGTAAAATTGGTTTTCATGGGGGCTATATTCCCTCATACATGCGCTGATAATTAAGCACACTGTTTGGATCAAACATTTGTTTAATACCTTTGCTCAGGCTCATATGTGAAGGGTCGAGCGGGTGAAAATGGTTTACAAGTTGGTCAGCCTGAGCGTTAGGGCGAATAAGGGTTGCGTGGCCGCCTGCTTGGGCGACAATGCGGCGAATGTCACTGCTGCCCATATCGGCGACCCCTCGTGTGGTCACCCATAATAGGCCGCCAGCCCAATCATATGATACATCAGCATCGATTAGTTTTTTAATCTTGGATGCTGTTTCATAGGCCAAGTGAGGGACGGTTGAGATCCGCCAGATGGCATCATCATGTTGGGTTAAAAATTGCAGTTGGCGCATGTTTTCCCAAAATAAGTGGCTTTCAGGTTCATCAATGTAATACAGATCGCCAAAGGCAGAGAGCAGATCTTTGATTTTTTCACTGCGATATTCAATTGACTTTGGAGTGTTTTCTAACCGCATGGCTGTGAGCGATTTGTCGCGCACATAAGATACCCCTTCTAAACAACTAAAAGCGTGCTGGCGTGAAAGATGTGCTGCACCGGACACTTCATAAGGAGTGGAAACGCTGGTTCTTAAAGCTTCTAGGGCGATGTCTTCTGATAAGCCATACATAAAAAGTGTACACTGGCTGGGGGCTTGGGGTAGCAATTTGACTGTTACGTCCGTCATGACCGCTAAGGTGCCCCAGCTATTGGCCATGAATTTGGTTAAATCATAGCCGGCAACATTCTTCATGACCTTTCCGCCGGACTTAAATGTTTCGCCGCGTCCATTAATGGCCTTTATACCGATTAGATGATCGCGGGCGCTGCCCTTTAGTAATCGCCTTGAGCTAGAGAAATTGGTGGCAAACAGAGCTCCAATTGTTCCCCACCCAGGGTCCGTGCCAAAGACTTTTGAAAAATCAAGATACTCAAATGGTAATTGCTGGTTATTGGCTTTAATGGCGCGCTCTATCTCAACTATGGGTGTGCCAGCTCGTGCTGACAAAACCAATTCTGAGGGTTCATAAAGCGTAATCTCTGAAAGTCGGCGCAGACTTAAAGGCACACTGTCAGGTGCAAGGTTGCCGATCGAACGTTTTGTGCCATGACCAAGAATTTCAAGTTTTGTGCCTTTGTCATTGGCCTCTACAATGATGTCCTTTAAATCTTTATCGACCAAAGGGGAAAGCATATCTTGCATATTTTAAGGCTCAGCTCCATATGAGGTGAGGGCGTCTTCCTCTTTAAATTTCTTTGCAACGTTTTCTGGGAAAACTTTATTTGGATTAAGGTGCCATTTGGGATCAAATAATTGTTTTACACGCATTTGATTAATCATATCGAGTTCGTCAAATTGAATGGGCATTAAGTCCTTCTTTTCAATGCCGACACCATGCTCCCCTGTGATGCAGCCCCCGGCTAGAACACACAGTTCTAAAATTTCAGCGCCGCATTCTTCCACCTTTTCAAAAATACCAGGCTTATTTGCATCATAAAGAATGAGCGGATGCATATTTCCGTCGCCTGCATGAAAGATATTGGCCACTT
>JANQQH010000215.1 GCA_028285025.1 Hyphomicrobiaceae bacterium
AAATTTGCCCAACTCATGACCTGGAAGGCCCGCAAACTCGGCATGAGCAAAACAAGATTTTTAAACGCCTCAGGCCTACCAAACCGCAAACAAGTAACAACAGCGCGCGACATGATCAAACTGAGCCAAGCCATTCAAAAAGACTTCCCAGGGCTATATCGCTATTTCTCCACCAAAACATTTGCCTACAATGGCCGTGTCTATAAAAATTACAATCGCTTGATGGTGCGTATGAAAGGCATAGACGGGATTAAAACTGGCTATACCCGCGCTTCCGGTTTCAATCTGACGTCTTCATATTGGCAAGGGCGCAAACATGTCGTGGCAGTGGTCATGGGCGGCAAAACAGCCAAACGGCGCGATGCCTTTATGGCCAAGATCTTGCGCAAATCAGCACGCAAAGCCTCTCGTGGCCAGCGCAAAAAACATATTATCTTTGCCTCCAAGCGCCCGCCTCAAAAACAGCTTGTAAAATCAAAATCAATTAAACAACCCATTAGATTAGCTCAAGGCCCTAAAGTTAAGCCAGAACCTCAACGATTAGGGGCAGGCATTCCGCCCGCCGGCCCCTATCATATTCAAATCGGTGCTTTTGGATCTGAACAAGACGCCAAACAACGCTTGGCCTCCATAGGGTCTAAAGCAGGTAATCTTTTAACCGGCCATAAAAGCTTTACCATGCTGGTCCCCAACAACACCGTTTATCGCGCACGATTTGCTGGCTTTACCAAAAAAGATGCCAAGCAAACCTGCCGCAAGTTAAAACGCAAAGCCATTGATTGCCTAGCTGTTCCTGCACCTTAAAAAAACTATACTTAAATAAGTCCTGAGCCTGAAGCGTGTTGCTTTTATTTGAATTCATAAAACTACTTTAAAATCTACGTCCCGAAGAAGGAAGCGAGTAAAGCGAGCTGACATGGCGTCCCGCGTAGCGGCGCCCGGCGCTTAGCGCCGCCCCGTCGGAGGGCTTTTCGCTACTTCAGCGAAAAAATAGCCCGTGAGACAAAAAAAGACTTCACAGCAATCGATCTTTGGCCATGTTAATTTTCGCTGCCAAAATTTCAGCCCCCCCCTGGTCTGGATGAAATTTTTTCATCAACTGGCGATGGGCCTGTTTTATCTCCGCCTCAGAAGCAGAAAAAGACACCCCCAAAACTTGGGCGGCCTCATGCCGGCTAACGGACCTGGCCCAACCGGCACGCATGGAGACATCACTCTTTTCGCCCATACCCTCAGCTTGGCGCCAAGCGGGAAAAGCTTGATCTAAAAAAGCTTCCAGCAACGCACAACTTTCTTTATCACTTTTTTGATAATGCCCCCTCAATTGGGTGAGCTTATCTTGAGAAAGGCCAATCAATGGACTGCCAACCAAAGGGCCCCTGGCCACCATACCAGTAATTTTCCCAGAAAGAGCATCCAGATAAAGCGTGACAAAACGCCCCTTTATGGTCGGCATACCAGGCCGGTCTGTTGCATCTGGCCTTTTTTGTGTTCCACCCCCAATTTTGGGTAACAAACGCTCATCCTTGATCAACCAATAAGCAACCAGCAACAACGGAACGCCCATCACCACAAAGCCACGCGCGAGCACAAGCAAAGCCAACAACGCCAAAGCACCAGCCAAAGCTTTTTTCCCAAAACGGAAATACAGGTAAAGCGTGATCACACAAAAAGCGAGCACATAGGGCATATCGTTTTTCTCTTAAGTCTATTGGGCACGCCAGCCCTTATATCAAATTGCTCATCGGTTTATAACATGGTATTTGGGCACATGACCGAATAAAATAATCTATTCTCATTCTGAGTTTTAAAGGAAAAATTTTCACACATATGCCCCAGTCCCTTACCATTGTCGACACCATTAATGCTTTGCGCAAAGACATTAAGGCATTGAAAGCCAGTTCAAAAACAATCGGCCTGGTACCTACCATGGGCGCCTTGCATCAAGGACATTTGTCCTTAATTGAATTTGCAAAGCAAAAGTGCGATATTGTTGTTTGCTCCATCTTTGTCAATCCCAAACAATTTGGTCAAAATGAAGACTTAAGTAGCTACCCACGCCCCTTGCAAGATGACATCGACGCCCTTGAACGCATCGGTGCCGATATCGCCTTTACCCCGCATGTAAAAGAAATATATCCCAAAGGCTTTCAAACCAACGTTAGTGTTAAACAACTGAGCCAATGCCTATGTGGCGCCTCTCGCCCAGATCACTTTGATGGGGTGGCAACCATCGTCAGTAAACTGTTATTAATCTGTCAGCCTGACATAGCTATTTTTGGTGAAAAAGATTTCCAACAACTGCTGATCATCAAAACACTGGTCAAAGACTTAAACATTGAAACGCAAATTCTGGGCAGTCCAATTATCCGTGAAGTAGATGGACTGGCGCTATCATCTCGGAATCAATACTTGAGCAATGAAGAACGCAAAATTGCCCCCCATCTCTACGCCACCATGCAGCAAGTAGCACAAACATTAAAACAAAGCACATCAATTGCAGAGCACCTCAAACAAGCTAAAAAAACTTTAATCGATCATGGATTTGAAATTGATTATTTAGAACTGCGCCACAGTGAAGACTTAACCCCGATTACAAATCTAACTGAACAATCTTCTGATAGAGCCCGATTATTTGCCGCCGTAAAATTAGGCCAAACGCGTTTAATTGACAACATCCCCTTCTAAACCAAACAGCAAAACCTGTGACGTTCGAAATAAAAAGGGCTGATCCATTCGTAAAGGAATGGTCAGCCCTTAAGTTATGATGTTTTACGAACGATACGCAGTTCTAAAACATTATATATGTACTCTAACGCATTACTAAAACATGGTACATTTGCACAACTTCATATTGTGCTGATACGCATCACTACGTACCTAATGCCAATTATAGGATACGCAAACTGATTCGGCAATACTCAATACTTAAATGATAATGATGACTGTTTTGCAAAAACTAAATAAAGATTTGTGATATTTTCACAACAACTCAAGATACAAAGATGGCCTGGTCAAGGTTAAGAGGCCCTGAAGGGGACTTGGGGGGCTGATTTATCCAGAACCTCCCAAGACCAGGCCAAGAGGCTATGGTAAGAATATAGATAGGGTTTAAGGCACGAAATTGAAGGGTTTAAGGCCATTTCGTGATAAATATTACAAAAATGTAATGTTTATTTTAGCCTCTTGTCATTCTTTTCAGTCCAAGGCATGATTAAGACGTGAAAAATGATTGGCAGGGGAGGTCCATTTGCATAAAAAGAACGCAATCATACCGTTTCCACAACTAAAAAAACAAAATTCCCCCTCAAACAAATCCTCTAATGGATCTTACAAACCAGACAGTCTGGTTTGTTTCCATCGAACAGAATTAAGCCTTATTTTATCGCGCTATGGGGCTATGGTCGCTCAAGGAGCCTGGCGAGACTATGCAATTGATATGGGACGCGAATACGCTGTTTTTTCAATCTTCCGCCATACATCAGAAAACCCGCTCTATAGGCTTGAAAAACACCCAAAATTAGCCAAACGACAAGGTGCCTATCTCATTCGCAATCATCAAGGCCGGGTGTTAAAACGGGGCAAAAAACTCAACCAAGTGCTTAAAATATTTGAAAATAAATTAGAGCTAATTGAAGCGACAAACTCGTATTGATATTCGTAAATGTATCAGTAAAGGTACAACTTTAAGCTCGTTTTTATTTTTCAATTCATATCAGCGCAAAGCTATGTATTAATGTTCAAAGTTAAAAACAGCTTTTTCAAGGTACCGCCATGCGTAAGTTGGCACAATTTACAGTCTTTAAAAAAGTCCTCAATATAACCCTTTGCTTATCTCTGGCTCTTGGCCTGTCTGCCTGCAGCACGTTTTCTAACCGCGTGGCCGTACCTGAAAGTTTAACTGCAAACGCAATCGTCCCCAGTTTAACCGATGTACGTTTTTATGCTGATGCCCCCCCACTATCAAACGCTCAATTAAAACAAATAGCCATCCCACTAAAACAGCGCATGCGCGCTCATCCTGACAAAAACCGCACCTTAGACATTTTAAGTCTTTCAGGGGGCGGCTCTGACGGGGCCTTCGGCGCTGGCTTGTTAAACGGCTGGAGCCAATCAGGCAAGCGCCCAAAATTTGATGTTGTCACAGGTGTAAGCACCGGGGCCATCATTGCCCCTTTTGCATTTTTAGGGCCTGCATATGATCCTCAATTGAAAGAAATTTACACCACCCTTTCAACCAAACAGGTCCTTCAAGCCAACATTTTAAGCGGCCTATTCGGCGGCCCTGCTTTGACCGATAATAGTGGTCTAATCACCATGATAGCCAAATATGCGACCCATGATCTTTTGAACAAAATTGGCCAAGAACATTTAAAGGGTCGTTTTTTATTAATTGGCACCAGCGACCTTGACTCCCAAAGAGGCATCATATGGGACATAGGCAAGCTGGCAAACAGCAACCATCCCCAAAAATTAAAGCTATTCCGCAAAATCATTTTAGCGTCAACCTCCATTCCTGGTGCCTTTCCCCCCGTTCGGTTTGATGTTGAGGCCAACGGCAAAACCTATACAGAACTGCATGTTGATGGGGGCATTTCATCCCAAGTGTTTTTATACCCCTCCTCCTTTTCACCGCGCCGACTAGACGCTTTGTTAGGGATCAAGCGAAAACGCCGCGTATTTGTTATCCGCAATTCCACAGTGACGCCCCAATATGATGTAACCGAAGCCAAACTGCTTGAGATTTCAACACGCTCTATCTCCACCCTCATCAAAAACCAAGGCATTGGCGATTTGTATCGTGTTTACGCTTTGGCCAAGCGTGATGGGCTGGATTATAACCTAGCCTATGTCCCGCCAAGCTTTACCTTGAAAAAGCAAGACGTGTTTGACACCAAATACATGCAAGCCCTTTATAAGGTTGGCGAACAAATGGGCCGAACAGGCAATTTCTGGCACAAAAGCCCCTTTATTCTCGATTAAGTACCAATCAACGACCAATGAAAGCCCAGAGCCGTTTGTAAAGTCTTTAAATAAAAAAAGCCCAGCTTTTAAGCTGGGCTTTTCAGTTGTAAGTATAGGAATAGTTTTGCTTATTCGCTGGAACCAAACAGGCTCAACAAGCTCATAAACAAGTTGATGAAATCAAGATACAAGCTCAAGGCTCCCATAATCGCCATCTTACCTAAAGTCGCAGCACCATGACCAACATAGTACATAGACTTAATCCGTTGTGTGTCATAAGCCGTCAAACCAGCAAAGACCAACACGCCTATACATGAAACAGCAAATTGCAAGGCAGAAGACTGCAAGAAAATGTTCACAAGGCTAGCAATGATCAAACCGATTAGGCCCATAAACAAGAATGTGCCCCATCCAGAAAGATCTTTCTTGGTGGTGTAGCCATAAATACTCAGCGCTCCAAAAGCGGCCGCACTAATAAAGAAAACACGCGTGATTGAAACACCGCCATAAGCCAAAAAGATCCATGACAGCGATGCACCCATCAGAGCCGCAAAGCTCCAAAAGCAAATCTGCAGAGCCCCATAGCTCATGCGGTTAACCATGGCCGAAATCGCAAACACCATAATCAGCGGGGCGAACATCACAACCCATTTTAGCGGGCTGTTATACATCAACTGAGCAAATTGTGGGTTAGTTGTCGCCATTGAAAAAACCCCATAAGCGACCAAGCCGGTAAGGGCAACGCCGCCCATCATATAGTTGTAAACCCGCATCATATAGGCGCGAAGACCTGCATCGATCTCTCTCGTTCTGGTCTGCGTACCATACTGAGTGGCTTCACGCTGTTGATAGTCTGACATGTCCTTTAATCCTTTAAAGTTGATTGTCCGTTCAAACATTTACAGGCAAAATTGCCTTTTTGATCTAAAATAACAAAGCTCCCCATAATATGGAGAGTAAATGCACTTTTTTCAAGGGGGGACATGCCATCATTTAAGGACTTATCCAAGCGCATCTTTTCTTGTGGTTAAGAAAAACTTGCCCCCGCGTCGTTATCTATAATAATCAGTGCCTATAACCAAATTATGGCACTATATCCATGGATTTATTAATTATTTTTAAGATTATCATTACAACCGCTTATATGAACCTCTTGCCATTTGGAAACAACAGGACCAGGTCACAATGCCACGGCTGTTCACAGCATTAAAAATTCCCTCATCTATTGCCACCCAGCTTACCTTTTTACAATGCGGGTTAGCCGGTGCCCGCTGGATAGACCCATCAGATTTCCACATAACTTTACGTTTTTTTGGTGATATGGATAATGCCCAAGCCAAAGACTTAACCCAAAGCCTAGATCAGGTCTCAAGCAACCCCTTCACAGTTGAGCTTTGCACCTTAGGCACTTTTGGCAGCGACAAACCCCGCATGTTGTGGGCCGGCGTTACAGCAAACGAACAATTATCAACCTTGCACCAATCACACGAGACACTCGCCCAGCGCCTGGGCTTTAAAGCTGAAGGGCGCAAATTTACCCCTCACGTCACCCTGGCTCGCTTTAAATCGGGCCGCGCGCACCAACTTGGTCTCTATTTAGCAGAGCACAATGATTTCACCCCCTTAAGCTTTAAAGTGACAGATTTCTGCCTTTACTCAGCCAAAGACTCAACAGGGGGCGGCCCGTATCTAATTGAAGCCCAATACCCCTTTTAAAAAGCCCTTGCCAATTCAAGAAATCGTTTAAAGCTTAAGGCTTTCAATCAATCCATCAGACGCAGCTTCCACCAGATCAATCACATGATGAAAACCCTTTTGTCCCCCATAGTAAGGATCAGGCACCTCTGTTTCTTCAACACCAGACGCATAGTCTAAAAAAAGCGCCAATTTCGCTTGAGCCTCTTGCGGCCGGATGTGACAAAGATCTTCGTAATTTTCCTGGTCCATCGCTAGGATATGATCAAACTTATCGAAATCTTCCACAACGGCCTGACGAGCTCGTAAATAACTTAAATCATAACCACGCTCACCAGCAGCTTGAACCATGCGGCTATCAGGCGCTTTACCAACATGCCAGGCTGCCGTGCCAGCACTGTCAACCTCAACTTGATCTGCCAATCCAGCTTGGCCCAATTTTTGGGCAAACACGCCTTGGGCCACAGGAGAGCGACAAATATTGCCCAAACACACAAACAGCACCGCACATTTTGTCATCACTTTTGCCTTTTCTTATTGTCTTGCCTGATCATAATGCAGCGTGAGCCCACACCTCAAATCAAGATTATTGATGCACAAGGATTGTTAGGTCCTGTTGACAAATTCCATAACGAAAGAATTTGGAGAGGTTTTTGAGCGAAATTTAGTTAGATATTCGCAAGGATATCGGGCATATTTCAAGAATATCTGATGAAATTGTAGCCAAAAATATCCCAAATTCTTTCGTTATGGAATTTGTCAACAGGACCTAGATAATGAGTTTACTTAACGATGCACAGCTTATAGACGCCCTAAAACCACTTAAAAACTGGACAAAGCACCACACACGCTCAGCCATAGAAAAGACGTTTACCTTTAAGGATTTTAATCAAGCATTTGGCTTCATGACCCAAGTGGCACTCAAAGCAGAAACCCTCAACCACCACCCTGAATGGTTTAATGTCTGGAATAAAGTCGAGGTCACGCTCTCAACTCATGACGCAGGAGGGGTCACCCAAAAAGACATAGATCTTGCTAAATTTATGGATCAAATAAATACAACGACACAATAAAGCAAACGAATGTAGACGTCCGCTATTTAAGCAAAGACAAGCTATCTTCGATAACGTTTTTTGCGCCGATAAACACGAGCAACCCTGCCGTGTTTACGCACCCGCTTTTTCGAATAGCGACTTTTGCGAGCAAGTCTGCGTGCCTTGCGCTTTAAAACCGCCACGCGCTTACGTTCAGCCTTTTTAGTCGCAGCCAAATGCATAAGGCGTTTTTTCTCACCATCTTTAGCAGCATAAACAGCATGTTTTGCTTTCGCTTCAGCACTCCACGGTTTGGGTTTACAAGAAGCCTCTTTGATATATTTCGTGCGATACAAAAAGGCCGTTTTCAAAGAGCTATAACGCCGCCCCTTTAAATCACGCATATCGCCAAGAGCTGCGTCCGAGCTAATGCTTGGGTAATAAAATAAACGCACATCATCAGAACAGCTTTTCTGACACTTGGCTTGATCTTTTTTCAGGCCCCGCTTGGTTTGCGCAAAGCTGATCGGCCAATAATACCCATCACGCAACCGCACACACATAGTCCGATACGTTGTTTTTGCCCTGCGTTCATACAACTCATTGGCATCAGGGGCACGATAACGATCAAGATCAGGATCATCAAAATCAATGCCATTGCCGTATTTATAAGATTTTACATAGCCCTTTTTCGGCAATTTGCCACCAAGGTTATATGTAGGCTTAATTTTTTTAAGCTTACTTTTGGCTCTATACGATTTACCACGTTTTTTTTGGGTTAAATGCCCGTATGGGTCAAAAATCCCAAATGGATTCGCAAACGGGTCACCAGCAACTTGAACACCTGGAAACGGCCGAGAGCGCCGGGCAGAAAACGGTTTTTGTAATTTTTGATTATCAAAAATACCTTTTTCAAAAGGCTGAACAAGCTCTATATGAATCTGGTTGTTCAAAGCAGCTTGGGCTGTATTGTAGGTGAAAAAAAGACTAAAAATGACAACAGCGAAAAACAAAGATAAAATAAATGAGCAAGCCCAAAAGACGCTTTTTTCAGCAAGCGTTATAATATTTTGAAAAATAAGTCTTGCGCACACAACCATACTTCACCCCAATGTCTGAGCATTTCCTGATAGAATTTAAAAACAAAATTGAATCCAGAAAAAACCTGACCCTTTAACAGCTCAAACTCTAAAAGTTAAGCGCAACCCTAGCATTAACATTTTATTAAGACCAGAATTTTTGTTATTTTTCTCGATCTTAGGAGATTTATTGAAAGTTTTAATCGAAAAACTTATATATAGCTCTCCCTAAGCAAAATATAAGGTTTGAATGCAATAACAAGGATATAAAGTCAATGGCAAATTCAAGCTTTATACAATATTTAGGCCGCGCACCTGGGGTCTTAAAACTTACCAGCCTATTTTATTGCGTCGCCGACCCTGCCACCCCCTGGACAGTCAGAGCCGCCGGCCTGTTTGCCGCCTTTTATCTGGTTTTTCCCATAGATCTCATCCCAGATATTTTGATCTTTTTATTAGGCTTAGGTGTGATGGATGATGTGGCGATTTTATACATGGCTTACAAAATGGGCGAAAGCCATATTCAACCGCGTCACAAACAACAGGCCTTAGACCTGTTTGGCTTAACTGAGCAAGAT
>JANQQH010000218.1 GCA_028285025.1 Hyphomicrobiaceae bacterium
ATCAAAAGCAATGCTAGCTGCTGGCAAACGAGCCCATCAAATGCGCAGCCCCAACGGCTTTGGCATATCACCTCATGATCCTGAAATAGATCACCAGGCCGTTCATGATCACGTTCACAAAGTCATAGCTGCCATTGAACCAAACGATTCTGTTGAGCGGTTCCAAGGTTTGGGCGTCCATGTACTGCAACACGAAGCCAGCTTTAAAGATGCCAGAACCATCCAAGCCGGCCAATATGAGGTCCGCGCCCGGCGCACAATTATTGCCACGGGCTCCTCACCGGCCATTCCGCCAATACCCGGGCTCGATACCGTTAATTTTTTCACCAATGAAACCATCTTCCAAAACGCCAGCCCTATCCCGCATTTGATCATCATTGGCGGCGGCCCCATCGGCCTGGAAATGGCCCAGGCCCATCATCGTTTAGGCGCCAAGGTCACGGTGCTCGAAGCCATGCGCGCGTTGGGCAAAGATGATCCAGAACTTTCCAGCGTTGTAGTGGAACGATTGAAAAAAGAAGGTATTGAAATTCATGAAGAGGTGCGCATAGAAAACGCCAGCCAAGATATTTCTGGCGTTACCCTAAAGGTGGTCAAAGGCAATGAAGAAGGTGAGTTAAAAGGCACTCATTTGTTAGTGGCAACCGGACGCAAACCGAACATTGAGAGTTTAAACCTTGATAAGGCCGGCATAAAATATAATCGCCGCGGCATTGAGGTAAACCGCGGTCTTGTCACCTCAAACCGCAAAGTGTTTGCCATCGGCGACGTGGCCGGTGGTCTGCAATTTACCCATATGGCCAATTATCATGCGGGCATTGTTATTCGCCGCGCTCTGTTTCGCATGCCTGCCAAGGTTAATAACAACATCATCCCCTGGGTCACCTACACCGACCCAGAAATGGCCCACATTGGCTTAAGCGAAGAACAGGCAAAAAAGAAATACGGCAAGGTGCATGTTCTGCGTTGGTCCTATGCTGAAAATGACCGCGCACAAGCTGAGTTAAAGACAGATGGTTTTGTTAAATTGGTTGCCTCCAAAAAGGGTAAAATCCTTGGCGCGTCCATTGTTGGCGAACATGCAGGCGAGCTAATCCAAATGTGGTCCTTTGCCGTTGCCAATGGCATGAACATCAAAGCGATGACAGCGTTTGTCTCCCCTTATCCCACAGTCTCTGAAATCAACAAACGGGTGGCCTACACATATTTCCAACCAAAATTAATGAGCCCCATGCTCCGCAAAGTCATAAAATTCTTAGCAAAATTCGGTTAGGAATTAATATTAATTCTCTATAGATAGTGCCATGTTGTGCCTTAACGTCCATGGTTAGACTTTTGCAGTTTTAAAAGGCATGTCAAGGACGCGGAGCGCAAGTGAAATCCTTGACATGCCTTTTAAAAGTGCGAAAATCTCACCATGGATGTTAAGGCACACTCCAGACTAACTTGACGAAGGATTATCTTAATAAAGGCGCAAACAATTTAGGTTGGGTCAAAATTAAAACGCGTATGCCAAAATTCAAAGCCAAAGGCTTTAGCCTGTCAGAAAAATTGCTGATTCTAACTCTGCTGTTCGTCATGCTCGCAGAGGTCTTGATCTTCCTGCCTTCCATCGGTAATTACCGCAAAAATTGGTTAGCCGAGCGGCTCAGTGCTGCCCACATAGCGGCCCTGGCCGTAGAGGCGGCCCCCAATAATAAAGTGCCAGAAATGTTGCGCAAGGAGCTGTTAACCCGCGCCCAAGTTTATTCAGTCGCCTTAAAGCAAGGCGAAAAACGCCAACTCATTTTACAATCCCCCATACCTAACAAAGGCATGCCGCACTTTTATGATTTGCGCGAGCAAAACTTTTTCACTCTGATCATCGAAGCCATCAAAGTCTATTTTGCATCTGATAAAGTGTTAATTCGCGTCGTTGGTCAACCAGAGATGAGTGACGTTGAATTCATCGAAGTGTTAATGGAGCAAGGCCCGTTAAAAAAAGACATGATCAGTTTTGCCCTGAATATATTGGGGCTCTCTATCATCATTTCATTGATCACCGCCTCTCTGGTTTATATCGCTCTGAACCGTTTATTGGTCAAACCCATTGGCAAGCTCACTCATAACATGATGCACTTTAGTGAAAACCCTGAAGATCCAGACAGGAAAATAGACCCCTCTGGCCGCACGGATGAAATCGGCACAGTTGAAAATGAATTGCTCGCGATGCAAACGGATCTTTCCAAAATGTTGCGCCAAAAAAACAGGCTAGCCAACTTGGGCACCGCAGTGAGTAAAATCAATCATGACTTGCGCGGCATGCTATCCACCGCCCAATTGGTCTCTGACCGTTTAAGCGGCATTGATGACCCTACGGTGCAACGTGTCACCCCCCGCCTGATGCGCTCTATAGATCGGGCCATCCACCTTTGCTCTGATACCTTGCAATATGGCAAGGCAGATGAGCGCAGCCCCAACCGTTCATCATTTTTATTTCAAGACTTGATCAACGAGGTACTTGAAGAGCAAGGCCTGCCCACAAAAGACATCGTGATCAACCAAGATATTGTAAAAGGACAACAAGTTTTCGGTGATTACGAGCAGCTTTATCGTGTATTTACCAATCTCATCCGCAATAGCACCCAAGTGCTTGAGGCCAATAAGGATGGTCAACAACCAGATGAAATCAGCATAGCACTTGCCGAAAAAGAAAAGGTCTATACCATTGATCTTAAAGACACTGGCCCCGGCCTTCCCATGGAGGCCCGAGACCATCTATTTGAGGCATTCCGCGGCAGTTCTCGCAAAGGGGGAACAGGGTTAGGCCTGGCCATCGCTGCCGAAATCCTCCAAGCCCATAACGGCAAAATAACCTATATGGATAGCGACAAGGGCGCTCACTTCCGTATTTTCCTGCCCCAAAACGGTAATGGGGCCGCAAATGGTCAGGAATAAAGGATAAAAAGCGAAAAAGGATTACAAAATCGTCCTTGCAATTCAAGAATGAAAGCGATAGTAATACCGCTTGGCTGCGATCTATATTTGTTCAAATCTTATCAAGAACGATCAAACCAGAGACCAGATCCAAAGAGAAAAATTTCTCAAACAGGGGCCATGGCCAAACCAAAGCCTCTTTTCCTATAAAGCGCCGGTAGCTCAGCTGGATAGAGTACTTGACTACGAATCAAGGGGTCGGGAGTTCGAATCTTCCCCGGCGCGCCACTCCCTTAGGAGTGGTCGCTCCCACAACAAAGAATCCGTTCGAACTTTGTTCGATAAGGCGCGCCATTCCTTCTTCAGAAATGATTGCCCCTTTCTTAAAGATCGAGTTCGAAATTTGTTGGGACGAGGGCTACACTTACAGAATATCATCTCATAAAACATTGATTTTCAAGCAATCAAAACTCAGAAAATCTCCCCAGATGGGTAGATTCATTAGGGCGAGATGGATAAATATGAGAACGACTATAACCGCACTCTTGAAGTTTCAGATGAACAACCGTCAAACGTTAACAAGAAACATATTTTTACCTGTGATGTTTAGCAAGTAGCTGATTGTTTTTTTAAACCGATTTAGGTGAAACTTAACAGGCTTTTATAAAGATATAAATATGACGAGTACTGATTTTTTGATTATTGGGGCCGGAATCGTTGGCCTTTCTATCGCACGTGAATTGAAGATAAGAAATGCCCGGGCTTCCATCTTGATTTTAGAAAAGGAGGAGCAACCTGGAAAGCATTCAAGTGGGCGCAATAGCGGTGTTCTCCACAGCGGAATTTATTACCCACCTGAAACGCTTAAGGCTAAGGTATGTCGGCAAGGGGCTATTGAGATGGCCGACTATCATGTCAGAAATAACTTACCATTAGATCGGCGTGGCAAAATCTTAGTAGCGACACGCCCGGAAGATGCACCACAAGTTGAGATGCTTTCTCAAAGAGCCCGTTTAAATGGCGTTGAAGCTGAAATTATTGACGCTCATGAATTAAAAAAAATGGAACCGGCTGTCCGATCAGCGAGTGATCAGGCTTTATTCGTACCATCAACAGCTGTGGGCAGCCCAAAAGAAGTCCTGCAAACCCTTATAAAGGAAATTCTATCTGCCGGTATAACTTTGCGTTGTGGCGTGAGCATAGATCAGGTCATACCAAAAAGGGCAAAACTAATTATTAATGATGGTGAGACAATCGAGTATGGACATTGCATAAATGCCAGTGGATTGCACGCAGATAAAGTTGCACATTTGTTCAATGTGGGCGAGCATTATACTCTTTTACCATTTAAAGGAATTTACTGGAAACTTTCTCAAAAGGCTCCCTTTTCTGTTGACCGTTTAATATATCCAGTGCCGGATCTGAGAGTTCCATTCCTTGGCATTCATACAACCACCACAACTAATGGTGTAACATATCTTGGACCCACTGCAGTACCAGCTTTTGGTCGTGAAAATTATTATGGCTTTGATGATGTAAAACCGCGTGAATTTGCAAATATTATTCGTTTGTTGATTAGGCAATTTGTATCAGGTCAAGATGGGTTTCGCCGTTTGGCTTGGCAAGAAGGCCGCCGTTACTACAAGCCATGGTTTGTTGAAGCGGCAAGAAAAATATTACCAAAACTTAAGTCCAAGGATCTTTTGCCAACTATGAAAGTTGGTATTCGAGCGCAAATGCTGGATCTGAAATCTGATGCTTTAATAAATGATTTTTTAGTCGAAAGTGGACCCCGCTCAACACACATATTAAATGCAATCTCTCCAGCATGGACAAGTGCATTCCCGTTCGCGCGTTATGTGTGCAATCATTACATAGAAAAGGGTTAGTCAGTAATTTTCACCCAGCGAGCTGGCTTTTGAAAAAGCAATCATAAATCATAGATCTCGCCTTGTTATGTTCAAACAGATTTTAAAGCAAAAAAAGAAAAGAAAAACAATAATTTAAAAAAAACAAATCAAAAATTCTAAAAAATTTATTTGCAAATTGTTCATGCTAGAAGTTAAATCAAATAACTTTTAGTCCAAGCCCTTCATAGCAAAATGAAATTATACTGAACCAAACAATCAAAAAAATTTCACATAAGACAAGGCGCAGTGGGCAAAACTAAGGAAGAGAACAATATGCTAAAGCTTAATGTGAATGGCAAAGATTATAAGGTCGATGTCCCAGATGATACCCCCTTATTATGGGTAATCAGAGATTTAGTTGGATTAACAGGGACAAAATATGGTTGTGGCTCTGGGCTATGTGGTGCTTGCACCGTTCATCTTAATGGTGAGGCAGCTAGAAGTTGTGTAATACCCGTTTCAGATGCCAAAGGCCAAAAAATCACAACCATTGAAGGTTTGTCGAGCGATGGCAACCACCCAGTGCAACAAGCCTGGCGCGAATTAAATAAG
>JANQQH010000227.1 GCA_028285025.1 Hyphomicrobiaceae bacterium
TCTTCATTCAACAGCAAATCACGAAATGTTTATCGCATAATAGCATTGCCTGCTTGCAAACTTTGTAAACAGGCTGTGGTTGAACCAAACCAGGCCCCAAGCCGACTAGTAAGAAAGACTTTACTTTTTTTACTTTGCTAAAGAGCTTTCGACCATGATCAAAAATTCAACATTCCTGTTTAAAAACAAAGTCTGCTTGAGCTTTATTGTGTTCAGTTTCTTGTTCATAAAGTCAACTGCTGCTCATGCTGCGTGCAACACGATATATGGACATAGCTCACATCCGTCTAAAGTTGGGGCCATTGGTAGGGCGCAACTTATTGTCAACGCTCAAGTTGCTCGCTCAGGTCGGGGCGGTGTCATTCATCGCAAGGTCAAATGCGTTTTGGGTCGGTTATATGGCCGCCCGCTTTATTCTTGTTCTGTCAAGGTCAGGTTCTGCACGCTGCAAGGGGTCAGGCCAAGACGCAGACATTACCCAATCATCAGATAGGCTTTTTTTATTTTGGCATGACCAACCAATAATCAAGCTCCAACAGAACGCTTTCATCATAGCCGTCTTCAGTTTTGCCTGGGAAGGTTGAGCAGTCCTGGTTTTTGGCAGCGATGGTTCTCACGCGCAGGGCACCGACATCATCACGGCCTGTGATCTCTTCTTTTTCTATAATTTGTGACCAGGCGTAAATGGTGTCGCCAGCAAAACAAGGTGAGACATGGCGCCCGCCATTAATAGCAGCCACATGAATGCCATTGGCCAGGCCGTTAAAGGAAAGCGCTCTGGCCATAGAGATGACATGGCCACCATACATCAGCCGTTTGCCAAACCGGCCCTGACTTTCGGTGTGATTGTTAAAGTGAACTTTGGCGGTGTTTTGATACAACCGCGTTGCGATTTGGTGCTCAGCTTCTTCTACGGTGATACCATCAACATGGTCGATTTTTTCACCCACTTCATAATCATCCCAGCGATGCGGACTGCCTGACAAATGATTGTCATAAGCGGTCAGATTAATAGAGGGCATTGCTTTGGTTAGCTGGCTTGGCTCCACCCGGCTTGGCAGTTCAGGCACATCGGCTTGTGGGGCGGGCGAGGCATTGTCTTTTTTGCGCACCATCACCCAGCGCACATAATCCAGCACGATCTCTCCTGTCTGGTTGCGCCCAGTTGAGCGCACATAAACCACGCCGGTTTTGCCATTGGAATTTTCTTTAATCCCGATGACTTTGGACGTGGTTGAGACTGTGTCACCTGGATAAACGGGAGCAAGGAACTTACAATCGGCATAACCAAGATTGGCAACCGCATTGAGTGAAATATCTGGCACGGTTTTACCAAACACCATGTGAAACACCAACAAATCATCAACTGGTGCTGCTTCATAGCCAATGTCCATAGCAAAACTGTCTGCTGATTGAAGCGCAAAGCGCATACCGTAAAGGGCGGTATAAAGGGATACATCGCCCTCAGTGATGGTGCGCGGTATGGCGTGAATAATGGTTTGACCAACATGAAAATCCTCAAAGAAATTGCCTGGATTGGTCTTGCTCATGGTCTTGGTGCCTTTTTAAACTGAAAATTAAGCTCAACATTTAGCTATGTAGGGCTGATTGACAAGCTTTTTTTGAAGGCTTTGGTCTTTAGTGCGGTTTATCAGAACCCAGGGGCCCCAAGCGGGCTCGTTTCAAGGTTATTCATTCGGTCTGGGAACTGGGAAACAATTCTTGAGGAGGACTGGCAAGGGCGGTTATAGACAGATGTTTGCGTACCATTATGAACAACAACAAAGCCATTACCACAAAAGAGACTGATGTGGCCATGGCCGCGCCGAGCAGGCCATATTGGGGGATGAGGATAATGTTTAAAATGATGTCCAAAATGACCGTGCCTAGATATATGGCCCCGCAGGTAAAATGCTTGCCAGTCATCATTAATATGCGCTCCCCTGGGCCGACTAGCGCACGGCAAATCAAGCCTATGCTTAAGGGGAAAATCACATAGCTGGCTGCTTCAAAGCCAGGACCAAACAGAGACAAGAGCTCCTCTTTGAAAAGAATAATGCCTGCGATCATCAGTAATGAAGGGTAAAATGTGAGGCTGGCAGAACGGCGAATGGATTTGGCGAGGGCTGCTTGGTTGTCTTCTAAGTAGTGATTGGCATAACTGGCTGTGTAGGCTGAACCAACGGCAAAATTTAACAATGCAACCAAAACCATGATTTTTGTGGCCGCAAAATAAATGCCCGTTTGGTCTGGAGGTAAAAACCAGCTGATCATTAACACGTCGATGTTAAACAGCAACAACTCAAAACTTGAGATCATCATCATTGGCAACGCTGCTAAGATCCAGGGAAGAAATTTATAGTTTCTTGTCCCTTGATAGTCATTGGCTGGCATGGCTTTGCCAATGATGAGCAATGAGAGAAGTAGCGTGAGCCAAATGGCTATGGTGGCGCATGTTATTGCTGTCAATGCGCTTGAGGAAACACCAAACGCGATGGTGCCTACAAA
Source organism: Hyphomicrobiaceae bacterium (assembly GCA_028285025.1). Taxonomy (GTDB): domain Bacteria; phylum Pseudomonadota; class Alphaproteobacteria; order Rhizobiales; family HXMU1428-3; genus HXMU1428-3. The sequence goes on from JANQQH010000227.1 coordinate 2,509, forward strand.
TAAGCCCATAAGCGCCAACGGGCGAAAGAGGGCTGTTGGTGCAAAGGCGCGTATCATCCAGCCGTAGCTGCGCCCAATGCCTGAGATATAGTCCGCTAAAGCAAAGGCTGGTAATGACAAAGCGCCGACTATCAGCAGGTCAGCATAGGCGCTTGATACCAGTTGGGCCTGCACTAAGCCATAAAGTCCTGCCGAGATCAGGATGGCGATGGCAAGTGAAGAGACTAAAATCGTTATGGCTGCCGCCCAAACGGCACCGCGCAAGAAAGCGGGCTGATTGTTTATACGGTATTCAGGAATGAGGCGCTGAATGAGATTGTAAAATCCAAAGCTTAACAACTCTCCCAAAATGATGACGCAAGACCAGGTAAAGGCGAACAGACCGTACTCATATGCCTGTAAAAAACGGGCAAGGAAAATTTGCAAGCCAAGCGTGAGGCCAGCGCCAGCCAAGCGCAATCCATAAACAACGATTGCGTTAAACTCGAGATTAAATTTACTCAAGTTTATTTTTCTTGGTTTCGCGTCCATATGTGTTGAGCCTGAACGTTTTTCACTATTTAAGTATACGTTTAAGGACAAAAATTCGGTCGCACCGTGTTTTAAGTGCTTGCTTGGGATTGTTTAAAGCAAGTAACTTAGTACCTGGTTAATTTTGTTTCTATCTTAAATCTTTTTGTCGCATATTCTTTCTAATACATTGTTATTAAATTGTATTATCAAAATAAAGTGAGTCCTTAGAATATTCTTAATTATGGTAAAGTTATTGATCTGACAATTTCATATTTGAAGAATAATTTTTGTTTTCGACCGTTTTTATAACAGCCTGACCACAAACCATTTGCTTGTTTTTTTTATTATAGGTTAATTGAGGAGATCCATACAGTTGCCAGCCTTTGTTAAGGGCCTGTGTGACTTTATGACAAAAGCTAGCGTCATCTGGTCCTGTTAAGAAACGATAGAGTTGCATGTGCTTGCCCTTTACCTCATTAGTTGAAACTTGTTGTTTTGTTACAAGGCTTTTCTCATAAAAAAAGCGCCATTGATAAACAGCGCTTTGTTTTGATTTGTCAAATTATTAGCCTTAGGCGTTTTGCTCTATTGCCTTAGCAATCGCAACTGTGC
>JANQQH010000228.1 GCA_028285025.1 Hyphomicrobiaceae bacterium
ATCCGCCGGGGCAAAAACGTGTTGTCACACCTGTAAATAAAAAGAATAGTACAGGCACGCCCCAACCACAAAAAAAAGTATTTGGAAAAAAAGACCAAAAAACACTGCCGGCTCAGCAAGAGGCCCCACAAACCAAACCGATTGTCCAAGCCCAAGCAGATATGGGCCAAGCCCAACAGTTTCCTTCTCCCCAAACAGGCAAAGCCCCACCGCCGCCACCTGATTTGTCGGGGGAACCAACACAAACAGAAAAACCTCCAAGCGCGTTACAAAAATCAAAAACACCAGCGGGCCAACCGCCTGTGCCAACCAATATGTATGGCGCTCCACAACAAGAAACTGGCACCCCGCCAATGCCAGTTGGACAGCCATTAAGACAGCCTGGCGCACATCCTCCCTCTGATGGGCGCCGTATGATGTCGCCTGGCCAACATCTTGGGCCCGAGACAAACCAGCCCCCCATCCAACCACTTTACCCAGAAGATCAGGCCCCTCCCTTTAACCGGTCAGGCCATGAGCACCATGAAAACCTCTCAGAAGATCTGGTGGTTGAAAACATACCCAAAGTGATGCGCTCTGGCAAAATTCATTACATTGAAGTGCGCGTTGCCCGGTTTGCCAATGCTGAATTGGATTTTGGGCCCGACCATTATGGTCTGCGTGCAAAAGATGAAAAGAAGCCCATTACCAAAGCCATCACAGTGCGCCTGACTGGCCCAGACGGCCAGTTCTTAATTGATAGCGCCACAGCCTCGACCCAGTGGTCTCAAATTCACAAAGCAGTGGTTGACGAAGCTGACTTTGCTGTTTGGCGCTGGCGTGTTATGCCGCGTAAATCAGGCACATCAAAACTAAAGCTCGATATCACCATCCGCTCCAGCAGCGAAGAGGGCATCAGCGCTGAAATCCCTGTTCAACCGTCGCGTTCTTATAAGGTAAAGGTCACGCGCAACTATGGCGCCATTCTCAAATCTCTTGTCTTAGCAGGCATTATCTTTAGCGCAGGCTACGCTATTGCCAAATACGGACAAGAGATCATCACCCAAGCTAAAACCCAGTTTGAAAATCTATCAAAGTTTGAAGACTAACTTTCTTGTTTGCCGCGCCGTGCCTTAACTTCCATGGTTAGACTTTTGCATTTTTATAGATTCATAAAACATACATTCTTAATTCCTATCACGAAGAAGGAAGTGCTCTCCTTCAGAGCACGGACATGGCGCTGCGAAGCGCCCGGCGCTTAGCGCCGCCCGTCGGAGGGCCCGCCGCCTTAGCGGCGGAATAGCCCGTGAGACAGAAAAACACACCCTCTAGGCTCTTACTTGAGGGCTAAAGCAATCGAGGCTTTTAACACATCAAGGCCAGTTTTTTTCTCAGAAGATGTTGTCAACACAAGAGGAAAGCAAGCCGGGTGTTTTTTGATTAATTCTTGCGTGTCTGCAAGCCGCCGCTCCAGCTGCCCTTTTTTAAGCTTATCAATCTTGGTCAGAACAATCTGATAGATCACTGCTGATTGATCCAATTGTTTCATAATCACCAGATCGTTTTTTTTCACACCATGGCGGGCATCAATCAACAGGAAAGTACGCTTCAAGGTTAAGCGACCACGCAAATAGTGCTCAATCAGTTTTGTCCACCCAGCGACCAGCTCTTTGGGCACCTTGGCATAGCCATAGCCCGGCATATCAACCAGATAAGCCTCTTGCTCAATGTCAAAATAATTTATCTCTCTGGTGCGCCCTGGTGTGTTGGAAGTGCGCGCCAAAGCCTTGCGATTGCAAAGCGCATTGATAAGGCTGGATTTACCAACATTAGAGCGCCCAGCAAAGGCAATCTCTGGCCGGTCAGGAACAGGCAAGCCATCAACATGGACAACGCCTTTTACAAACGTCACTGGGCGCTTAAACAAGGCCTCACCTGCCACCAGGGCTGCTTCATCAATGAAATCATCAACCGGGCAGTTCAAAAATCACCTCTTAAAGACCAAATGGAATTCTTAGTTTTTCTTTATGCCCATATTCTCCAACAACGTCACTTCAACCCCATGACGCTTCATAATGAAATACTGCTGGATGATCGACAAAAAGTTGTTCCATGCCCAATAGATCACCAACCCAGCAGAAAAACCTGCCAAAACAAAGGTAAACACAATCGGCATATAGGTAAAAATTTTCGCCTGGATTGGGTCTGTTGGCGCTGGGTTCAGTTTCATCTGAATGTACATGGTAACGCCCATAATAATTGGCCAAATCCCAATCATCAGGAAGGTTGGTAAATCAATCGGAATCAGCCCAAACAGATTAAAAATCGATGTTGGGTCTGGCGCCGAAAGATCTTTAATCCAACCAACAAACGGCGCATGGCGCATTTCAATGGTCACATACAGCACTTTATAGAGCGCAAAGAAAATAGGAATTTGCACCAAAATAGGCCAACAGCCCGACAAGGGATTAATCTTTTCCTTTTTATAAAGGTCCATCAAAGCTTGTTGCTGCTTCATCTTATCTTTTTCATGGCGCTTGCGGATCTTTTCCATCTCTGGTTGGACCTTCTTCATCATCGCCATAGATTTATAAGATTTATTAGCCAGCGGGAACAGCAGCAGCTTGATCAAAACGGTTACAATAAGAATGGAAACCCCAAAATTGCCCACCATGTCATTAAAGTAAACCAACACATGAAACAGCGGCTTGGTGATAAAGTGGAACCAGCCCCAATCAATCAGATTTTCAAATTTTTCAATTTTGAACGTCTCAGCGTAAGCCTCAATCACCCGACCCTGTTTGGCACCGGCAAACAGGCGGTTGGTAATCTCAAGCATTTTGCTTGGCTCAACAGTTTGGCCATTTAACAAATAGGTGGTTTGATAAGACGGGCTTTGGCCGCCATTATCCCCGCGAAAGCTGGCGTCAAACGCAAGGCGTTGATCAGGAATAAGCGCAGAGGCCCAATATTTATCCGTAATCCCGGTCCAACCAGCTTTGGCCTTATAGTCAATCTTTTTAGCAGACTCTAAATCGCCATAAGTCTCTTCCTGCACTTCCCCATCAAAGACGCCAACCGCGCCTTCATGAGAAATAAACAAAGATTCAGAGTAAGGCTTGTTCTTACGCCATAAAAATCCATAGCCAGCCAGCGTTAAAGGCTTTGCGCTGTTATTGACCACCCGCTGGGTAATCGAGAACATATATTTATCATCGACAGATATGTCGCGCTGAAACACAACCCCGCCGCCTGCATCATATTCAATCGTAATCGGCGTAGAGGGTGTCAATGTGCTCCCTTGTGTCAATTTCCACTCGCTGTCTCTGGTTGGCAGTTGAATGCCCTCAACAGCAGCGCTCGACCAACCAAATTCTGCAAAATAGGGGTGCTCAGATCCATCTGGAGAAAACAACTCAACAGATGGGCTATTTTGATCAACGCTCTGGTGATAATTTTTAAACGAAATATCATCAATCCGCCCGCCCTTTAATGAAAGAGACCCTTT
>JANQQH010000253.1 GCA_028285025.1 Hyphomicrobiaceae bacterium
GATTGGAATAAACTCATCTGGGCTTAAACGCCCATGTTTGGGGTGATCCCAACGAATGAGTGCTTCGAAACCGGCCAAATCCTCGCCTTTTAGCTTTGTGATTGGCTGGTACAGAATTTTAATTTGGCGCCGTTCAATGGCCCGGCGCAAATCACTTTCAAGTGCTAAGCGATTATCTCGTTCACCGCGCATGGTCGGCTTAAAGATCTCAATCCGGTCTGTGCCAGAGCGTTTGGCCCGATACATGGCCAGCTCAGCTTCATTGACCAAATCTTGATGACTTAATTGCGTGCCATCATAAACCGCTATACCAATTGAACCAGTTAAGATAATTTCCTTGCCACCGATCTTCATCGGGCTGCGCAAGGACCGGCGGATCCTTTCTGCAAGCAAAGCGATTTCTTGCGGGTTATTTTCTGTCACCAATAAAATGGCAAACTGATCGCCATTGAGCCGGGCTAAACTATCTTGGGGCCCGAGATGGCGCTGTAGGCGCCTGGCTATGGTCAATAGCATGGTGTCACCTATCACCATGCCAAATGACTGGTTCACATGTTTGAACCGATCAATGTCTACAAACAACACCGTTGGCGGGCTGACATTGCCCTCGTCTTTGACCCGGCCAATGGCGATTTGTAACCGGTCCAAGAACAGCTCGCGGTTTGGTAAGCCGGTCAAACTATCGTGGACCGCATCGCTTAATAGCCGCTCTTGTGAATGTTTGGTGCTTGAGACATCACGCATTAAGCCAACACAGCGCAGCGACCTTTGGTGCGGCATGGTGACAGAATGGGCGCGGAGCTCATACCATAAGAAATGCCCTTCATGTCCGCGCATGCGGAACTCTAGTTGCAACTCACCACCATTTTTTTCGTGCAAGCTGCGCATTAACAGTCGGAAGCGCTCTCGGTCCGAGGGGTGTAAATATTGCAGCCATTGTTCAACCCGGCAGGTCAATTCACCTTCATGCAAACCCAGCGCATCTTCGATTTCTGGGCTCACTGAAATTTCATCCCGGCGCGAACTCCATTGCCAAACGGCAGCGCCGGCTCCTTCTAAGGCGAGTGAGCGCAATTGCAATTGGCTGGGCGGGGCGCCTGCCAAAGGTTCAAACGAGCGAAAGGCAAATTGGGTTACGGTAAAGCCCAGCAGCACCAAAATTAGCACCAAACCTGAGGTTAAAGCTGGGGTTACTAATTCACCAGAAAGTTGACCCAGCGCGGCAACGCTGGCACCAAACAACCAAACCAGGAACAACAACCAGGTTGGCACCAAGGCAAGCGCTCTGTCTTGGCCGCGTACGGCCAAATAGCCAATTAACAACGAGCCCATGCCGCCGATAAACAGTAATGAAAGACGGGCTAAACCTGAGACCATGGTTGGGTCTAGAATCGCCAGACCAATGAGCCCTAATTGGCCCAAAACCCAAAGCCCAAATAAGAGTTTGATCCAGCCATGCCAAAAGCGAATGCGCAAGAAGACATATAAAAAAATCACCAAACTTGCCGCAATGGCCGCCTCACTGCCAGCTCGATAAATTGAATTATGGTCCGGGTCGAGCCGGAACAATTTGTGCCAAAAGCCAAAGTCCACACAAAGATAGGCGCCCACACACCAGGCGATAAAAGCAGTGGCTGGAAAGATCGCTTTGTGATTGGCAACAAAAATCGCTGTCAAAAAGATTGCCAAAATGCCAACAATGCCCAGCATGATGCCATTAAACAAAGTGACATCGCGCACCTTTTTGGTTAGCGCCAATTGCTCCCACAAAAACACGCGCGGGAAACGCGCATTGGAAAGTTCGGCCACAAACGTCACTGTGGCCCCTGGCTCTAGGGTAATTTTGTAAATATCAAAGGCGTCATTGGGCACGCGCAATGGTAAAAAGCCGACCGACGGGGTCATGTGAACAATGCGCTGTGCGTCCAAATCTGGGCGCAAAATCCGTGAGCC
>JANQQH010000261.1 GCA_028285025.1 Hyphomicrobiaceae bacterium
TTTTGCTCATACGCATTTAAGGCTTTATGCATTTGAAACTAATTCCTCTTCATAACGGATTAACTTCTGGGCTTCTTTTAATGCCTTGTAATAATTATCCCCCAAAATTTCTTGGTTGATTGCATCAAAATAGGACGCAGTACTGGGTGCCGCAGATTGGATTTCTGACACTTGTTCAAAATAGCTTTTGTGGTGTTCACGCGGGTCTTTTGACAAATACATTAATTGCAAAATTACATATAGCTTTTTGCAAGGTGTATTGGCTTCGTTGGGGCGGATAATGTCTTTTTCTCGCAATATCGGCGTGCTGCCTTCAATATAAAGCCGGGTCCGCCTTTCATCATTGGTGATAACAGCGTCGCCAATAATAATCCGTTCTTTTGGTTTTAGCTCTACTTTGAGTGCCATTTCTTTGTCCCCAAAACTGCCGTTTAGGCCGTGCGAATAACCATAATATCATGGGCAAGTTTAACAAATCCCTTATGAATTTCTTACTCTTTTCCAAGTTATTATTTTTAACCTTCAACATAATGGTTGCTTAGCTGGTTTGAAGCTTGGTTAATATAAAACAGGGCCCTGATGGGTCCCGTTTATAGGTTTGTGACTTTGTTTATAAAACTTTGTGCTTGTTCTCATCAGGTGATTAGAACAGCTGTAACACGTTTTGGTCTGCTTGAGAGGCTAAGGATAGTGCCGTGGACGACAATTGCTGGCGTGTTTGTAGGGCAAGCAAGTTAGCGCCTTCTTCGTTGGTGTCAGCCAATGTTAGGTTGGCGGCACCTGTTTCAAGCACATTGATTAATTGCTTGGTGAAATCTTGGCGGGTTTCCACAACAGATAGGTTCGAACCAAATTTTGACGCTTGGGCGCGCAAGGTATCTGTTGCTGAATTCAGATCGGCCAAAGCGGCGTTAATGTCACTGTCTTTTTGGAACGTGTTCAGGGCAGAAGAGATGCCTAAACCAGTCGCATTAAAGTTGACACCAGATATAGCCAAACTGGATGTGCCATCTTCATTGAAGGTCACAGTTAAGCTGTCACCATCGAGTAGATTAATTCCATTAAAGCTGGCGTCATCTGATAGTTGATTGATTTGCGAGCGGAGCTCATTGAACTGGGTGGCAAAAGCTGTGCGGTCTGTGTTTTCAGCCGCTGTTGCCAGTGTTGTTGAAAGACCAAGGTCGGCAGCATGCGTGCCTGTGCCATCGGTGATTTTCAATGTTTCACCATTGGTGGCTTCAATTTCCAGATAACCATCATTTGTTAAAGAGGCAGAGATATTGCTGATTGCGTTCAATTGAGCTAAGATACGCTCTGAATTACCATCGTTTTCAATGGTTGTTGCGGCAACACCGCCAACAGAGACTGTAAAGTCATCTCCTAAAGCTCCAAGGCCGCCAGCAAGACCGGTTGTGCCAACTGTTAGGCCAAGGTCTGCAGCTGGTGTGTTTGTCCCTTCAGCAATGGTGATGGCTTTGCCATCGGCGGCTGTTAGCGACAAGTAGCCATCTGATGTGATAGAGGCT
>JANQQH010000287.1 GCA_028285025.1 Hyphomicrobiaceae bacterium
CAAGGGCGGTAGCCGCGTGGCGGGGACCCTTGACAAGCGATTTCAAAATGCCAAAGTCTAACCATGGAAGTTAAGGCACGGAGCGGCACTTTTCTTTAGAGAAACTGTTTCCATAAAGGTTCGGTTTTCATTGTATCTAAAAACGCTGAGTGAGCTTGTTCTTCTTCTTTTGTTAAGCCGCTTTTTAGAGGCGTTTTTCTTTTTTTGGCAGATGATTTTGAAGGGCTGGTTTGCTGTTGTTGTTCTGGCCCGCTTTCATTTGCCAGCTCTAAATTGGCTTGGCGTTGGCCGGTTAATTCCAAGTAGACATCGGCTAGCAGTTCACTGTCGAGCAAAGCACCGTGATAAGTGCGGTTTGAATTATCAATGTCAAAGCGTTTACAAAGCGCGTCCAGTGAGTTCGGCCCTGCTGGAAATTTGCGGCGGGCCATGGCGAGGGTGTCGAGCACGCGGAGCATTTGGATGAGCGGGCGGTTCACGCGTTTTAATTCTGCGTTTAAAAAGCCAACGTCAAAAGACGCGTTGTGGATGATGAGCATATCTTCTTGAATGAAGTTGATGAAATCATCTGCCACTTCTCGAAACAGTGGTTTGTCTTTTAAAAACTGGGTGGTGATGCCGTGAACGTTTTGCGCTTCAATGGGCACATCGCGTTTGGGGTTGATATAGACATGAAACGTTTCACCAGTGGGGATGTAATTGAACAGCTCAACACAGCCTATTTCAATGATCCGGTCATCGCCTTGTGCGTCAAAGCCTGTTGTCTCTGTATCTAAAACGATTTCACGCATTGAATTGCCTTTATTGGTTAAGTTCTGCCCACTTTTGGTAAGCTTTTGGTTTTATTTGTTTTTTTATTGTTTCTATCAGTGAATTTACCGCTGTTCGTGTCTCTTCCAAGCTAGTGTGGGTTTCAATAATATAATCGGCTCTTTCTCGTTTTGTCGCATCTGGCATTTGTTTTTCCACCAAAGATGTGAATTTTTCTTCGCTCATATTGGGGCGGGCAAGTGCTCTTTGTTTTTGGATCTCAGCTGGAGCGCTAACCAAGATAACAGCGTCCATTAACGCTTCTGCTCCGGTTTCAAACAGCAAAGGGATTTCTATGATGATGGTTTCACTGCCCTTGGTTTTTTGCTGTTGAATAAAGTGCCATTCTTCTTGGCGCACGAGGGGGTGGATGATGGCTTCTAGTTTTTCAAACCCTTGGTCTTGTTTAAGCAAGCTTTGTATCAGTTTTTGACGGTCAACTTTATTTTCATGGGTGCTACCAGGAAAAACGGCTTCTATCAGCGGGACCGCTTTGCCTTCATATAGATCATGCACGATTTTATCGGCACTGATCACCGGAATGCCTTCAGTTGAAAACATTTCTGCTACCGTGGATTTACCCATAGCAATAGACCCTGTTAGCCCGAGAATAATCATGGTTGAGCCTTTTGTTGGTTAAGGTCTGCTACCACTTTTTGGTATAGCTCTTGGGTCACTTGTGGGCGGGTGCCGAACCATTTTTCAAATCCGGGCACGGCTTGGTGTAATAACATGCCAAGCCCATCAACGGCTGCTAGCCCTTTTAAACGGGCTGCTTTTAGTAGATCAGTTTCCAATGGCGCATAGACAATGTCATAGACAACAGCTTTTGGGCCAAGTGTTCCAATATTGATTTCAAGGCTTGGTTTGCCAGTCATG
>JANQQH010000297.1 GCA_028285025.1 Hyphomicrobiaceae bacterium
GGGTAGCGGCTTTGGGCAATCGACAAGACTGAATACATCGGCGCTTCTAAAACAACAGCACCATTACCAACCTTGGCCGCCAATTGAACAGCGACTGAACTGCCAATTGATTCCCCATAAATCACAATTTGCTTTTCAGTCAGCCCCTGATTTTTCAAATACGCATAAGCCAGCTGCGCATCTTCAACCATACCGGCTTCAGAAGGGCTCCCCTCACTACCACCGAACCCACGATAACCCAACATAAACACACCAAACCCATGTACACCCAATTGTCGAAACTTTTCTTCCCGGTTGGCCACATTACCGCCATTGCCATGGAAGAATAAAATGGTCGGTTGCTCATTTTTTGCTGGCAAATACCAACTATAAAGCTTATGGCCCTGCTTGGTTTGCAACACCACCTCTTCAAGCCCGGGCAAATTCACCGCTGTTGGCAGCACGCGGGTTGGGTCAGGGGCAAACATAAGCCGCCCTTGCATGAAATAAAGCGTCAGCGCCCCGACAACATAAAGGGCAAAAATGATCATCAAAATTTTCACAATCCAATTCATTTTACGCTTTAGTCCTTTTACTTATCTTTTCTGTCAAACCTTCTTGTTTTTGCAACCAAGTGACCATAACAAAAGAAATAAACATCAACAGATACCAAGACCCCATCTTGGAAACAGAAACCATTTGCCACCCCGCGCTTTGATTAGGGTACCGCCACGCATTGGCCAATGTGCCAAATTGTTCTGCAAACCAAATAAACAAAGCCACCAATAAAAACCCGAACAAAAGGGGCATCCAATAAAATCTCTGATCGACCCGAAAATAAACCCGTGTTTTATAAAACAAAACCACCATGGCTGCAAAAAGCAAATACCGCATATCAGGCCCAAAGTGATGGGTAAAGAAATTAATATAGATACACAAAGCTAAAATACTAGTGATCCATATTGGTGGATAATGAGAAAATCGAAAATCAAAGGCGCGCCACACCCTGGCCATATAGCTGCCCACAGCTGAATACATAAAGCCAGAAAACAACGGCACCCCGCCGACACGAAATAAGCACTCTTCAGGATAAACCCAAGACCCCATAGCGGTTTTAAAAACCTCCATGGCAGTGCCGACAACATGAAACAACAAAATGATCTTGGCCTCTTGCCAGGTTTCAAGCTTAAAAATAAGCAACCCAGCTTGAATGGCAATGGCCACAATCAACAAAAAGTCATAGCGATGCAAAACCTCTGAGCCTGGGTACCAAACACGTGACAAAAGAATAAACGCCAACAACAGCCCCCCAAACAAAGCTGCCCACCCTTGCTTGAGACCAAACAAAACAAATTCATAAAGGAAAAACAGAAACCGAGATTTTTGCGCCCACTCTCTCAGATCATGCAAGAACCGAGGACGCCGCGTAATATACTGAAACATAAGCGCCTAGCCCGTGCCTTAAATTCCATGGTTAGATTTTTGCATTTAAAAAGGGTCTGTCAAGGATTTCACTTGCGCTCCGCGTCCTTGACAGACCCTTTTTAAATGCCAAAGTCTAACCATGGGATTTAAGGCACGCCACAAGCCTTAGTGGTAAAACTTAAAGCGACTTCACAATCTCTTCAGTCATCTTCTTCGCATCACCAAGCAACATCATGGTGTTATCCCGGTAAAACAGCGTGTTATCAATGCCAGCATAACCAGAGGCCAAAGACCGCTTGTTAAACATCACAGTGGCAGACTTCCAAACCTCTAAAACAGGCATGCCGTAAATCGGAGACGATGGGTCTTCAAGCGCAGCCGGATTGGTCACGTCATTGGCCCCGATCACATAAACCACATCAGCTTGGGCAAAATCTGAATTGATATCTTCCAGCTCGAACACTTCATCATAAGGCACATTGGCCTCAGCCAAAAGCACATTCATATGCCCTGGCATACGTCCTGCTACAGGGTGAATGGCATAGGCCACATCAACGCCTTCTTTTTTCAGCTCATCAGCCATTTCGCGCAGCGCATGCTGGGCTTGCGCCACAGCCATACCATAACCAGGCACAATAATAACTTTACCCGCATTTTTCATAATAAAAGCCGCATCATCAGCAGAACCTTGTTTGACCGTGCGCTGCACCCCGTCATCGCCAGATGGCCCAGCCTCTTCACCGCCAAAACCACCAAGGATCACAGAAATAAACGAACGGTTCATGCCCTTACACATAATGTAAGACAAAATAGCACCTGAAGAGCCAACCAGCGCACCGGTAATAATCAGCGCCGCATTACTCAGCGTAAAGCCAATGCCCGCTGCCGCCCAACCAGAATATGAGTTAAGCATAGAGACCACAA
>JANQQH010000327.1 GCA_028285025.1 Hyphomicrobiaceae bacterium
TTGCAACTTCTTGGCCTGTCCCCTCACCACCAACTTGTGAAAAATCCACACCTTGGTCGGTTTCATCAGAAATATCTATGACGACACTTTCAAGAACACGGCGCGCCCCCCGATTGATAACTTTGATTTGCCCTGACACAGGCGCCACCATTTTGACATCAGGCATGTCTTTATGAAAAAAAATGGTTTGGCCTCGGGTAACCGTGTCCCCCTCTTGCACTTCAATTCTTGGTTTCAGGCCAATATAATCAGGACCGATGAGAGCCACCGTTTTAATTTTTGGCCCCTCAGAAATTGTTTGTTCCGGGGTGCCGGAAACGGGAAGATCCAGACCCTTCAGTAATCTAAATTCTTGCATAGTTTCGTTTGGCCCCGCTGAAGCAAAATGAAAATGGACGTTCTTTGTACTGACCGTGCCCGTATTATCTTTTCTTTATACCAAAGCCATAGCGAAAATATTGTATTTTTGAAAGTTTTTTACACTGTAACCACAAAAATCTGGTCTTGGAGATTGTAAAAAAGTATCAAGCGATTTAGTCATTGATCAAAATTGATGAAATTTGATGAAATAGTCTTGGAATTTTCATGCGTATAATGATTTTTTCGACCCTTGTGGTTTTGCTGCTTAGTGCCTGTGCGCAGGCGCCTGAGGTGCATCGCTTTTCTGGAAAGACGATGGGAACAAGCTACAATATCGTGGCTGTTCCTAGCCGCGATATTGGAAAAGAGGCGCTACAAGAGGCGATCATTAAAAGCTTAAACCTTGTTAATGACCATCTTTCCAATTGGGATAAAACCTCAGAAATTTCACGCTTTAACCGTTCGAAAACGCTTAAGCCGATTAAAATCTCTCAGATGCTGGCCCAGGTGATCGGGAGTGCAAACATCGTTCATGAAAAAAGTGAGGGGTTTTTTGATATCACAATCAGCCCCTTGGTTGATGTTTGGGGGTTTGGGCCTCAAGCAGGTGAACAAAAGATCCCGGATGACGAACAGATACAGCGGGCCTTATCTCAAATTGGGCAAAAGGACCAGCTTAAGCTTGATAAAGAGGCGCAAACTCTTGCTAAGTTGACCCCTGAGGTTCAGCTTAATCTGTCAGCACTCGCAAAAGGGTTTGGAGTGGATGAGGTTGCCAGAACGCTTGCCTCGTTTGGCATCAACCATTATATGGTTGAAATAGGCGGTGATCTTATCGTGGCGGGTCAAAACCCGCGTGGGCAAAAATGGCAAATCGGTATAGAGCGGCCTGACAAAACAGCAAAACAGGTTCAACTGATTGCCAAAATCAGCAATCTGGCCATGGCAACCTCTGGTGATTATCGCAACTATTTTGTAAAAGATCGCCAACGGTATTCGCATATTTTAAACGTCAAAACCGGGCGGCCTGTTACGCATCAAACTGTTTCGGTTACAGTTGTTGCAAAAAATGCTATGCTGGCTGATGCTTGGGCCACGGCCCTTTTGGCGCTTGGCAAAACTAAGGGCCTGGAGATTGCCAAGCAACATGGTCTTGCAGCGTTGTTTATTTTTAAATCGGGTGAGACGGAAAATCCGGCTTTTGAAACGGTCATGAGCCCGCGTTTTAAACAATTGCAGTTTGAGGACTAACAGGAGAGCGACGCCAAATGGAAACTCTTATTCTTACATTTATACTCTTTGGCCTTGTTGTCCTGGGCATGTCCTTAGGGGTGATTTTAAACGGAAGGACCATAAAGGGCAGTTGTGGTGGCTTGAACAACATTACTGGGGCGGACAAATGTATGGTTTGTCAAAAAGAAATTGACCCGAATAGCCCTTTGCGCGACAGGCTGGAATGCCCTGGGAAAAAGGGAGTTTGTTAGATCCCGTTGACAAATTCCATGACTAAATTATTTGGGATATTTTTGGCTACAATTTCATCAGACATTCTTGAAATATGCCTGTATTTCCAAACCTTTCGAACGCACTGAGATAGACGTTAGACATCGCCCACTAAGGCAGCAGAACACATAAAATTAATAGGCCCTGAGCCTAAGGATACTCAAAAAAACGACATTACTTACAATTCTAAAAAGCCCTTCGCGCATAGCCTCCTTCATTGCATTGTATAGTATTATCATATCCACCTGTATAAGGTCTTAAATATGTGATCGCCTTTACCTAAAACTACGGCCTTACAAGTGGCCTGTATGCGCAAGCTTGACACGAGGCCTCATCATGGCTTTAGTATATTGTGCAATGTACCTGGTCATGAATTTTTGACTATTCATCAGCCCAGATATTCAGTGCCATTGGGTGTTGAGTTTGGTGGCGGTCATGTCAGATTCGGTCATGTCAAGAT
>JANQQH010000328.1 GCA_028285025.1 Hyphomicrobiaceae bacterium
CACGTGCGACTATGGCTTTTAAGTTTTTAGAGCCCATGACGGCGCCAACACCAGAGCGGCCCGCGGCGCGGTGTTTGTTGTTGACGACACAGGCATATAATACGCCTTTTTCACCAGACACACCAATGGCGGCCACGTGGGCGAGTGGGTCTTGAATTTCAGCTTTGACTGCGTCATCCGTTTCCCAAACGCTTTTGCCCCATAGGTGGGAGGCATCACGCAACTGAACATTGTCATTTTGAATTGAAAGATAAACCGGGTTTGGTGCTTTGCCTTCTAAAATGACCATGTCGTAGCCTGAGAATTTTAACTCAGGACCGAAATAACCGCCTGAGTTAGAACAAGCGATCGCGCCTGTTAGGGGGCCTTTGGTGATCACTGAATAACGCCCACCGGTTGATGCGCATGTGCCTGTTAGCGGGCCAGTGGCAAAGATAAGTTTATTATCAGGTGATAATGGATCAACTGTTGGGTCTGTTTCTTCAACCAGATATTTGGTTGCTAACCCGCGTTGTCCAAGATATTTTTGCGCCCATTCCATATTGAGCGGTTCTTTTGAGATTTGACCAGTCGTCAAATTCACTCTTAAAATTGTTCGTGTCCAAGACATGGGACATCTCCCTTGACCAAATTTGTGTTACCAATGTTTTATGTGGCTTGTGCGCCTGAGTCAGTTTTGGCAGCCCACGTTTTCATTTTATCAAATCCAGATTGCTCAATATCAGAATAAATAATTGCATCTGTTGGGCAGGCTTTGGCACAAGCCGGGTCGCCGCCGCAAAGGTCGCATTTGATCACTTTGCCAGTGTCAGCATTGTAGTTAATGGTGCCAAAGGGGCAGGCAATGGTGCAGACCTTACAACCAACACATAAATTGTCATGCACAAGCTTTACGCCTGAAGCATGGTCTGTTGTGATGGCATTAACTGGACAAGCTTGTTGACACCAAGCTTCATCACATTGTGTACAAGTGTAAGGGACGAACCGTGCCTCTTCATGGAAGTCAAAAATCCGGATGCGGGATTTGGCAGGGTTGAATGTTTGTTCTTTCTCATAAGCGCATGCCAATTCGCATTGCTTACAAGAGGTGCATTTACCGGGATCGATTATCAGCGCAAGCTGCATGGATTCCCTCCTCAAGTTTCTGTGTTGTTGCAGCAGTTCTTATGTTTTTAGTTAACCGCTATAATTTTAGGGGAATATATCGTTTTCATCGATCATGTAAGGCTGTGAAGAAAATTCTCTCCTAAGTCATGGGTAAACCAGATTATGGGTGAATTAGCTTCACTTTGCTTAACTGTTATAGCTTCCCTGTAAAATTATCGTTGTTATCTAATTGGGAGAAAGCTTGATATCGCCACTTGGTCAACATACGTCATTTTTGTTGTTAATATGTGACTTGTTAAAATTACCTTATATTATTATCTATAAGACTTATAAGTGACCTAAAACGACACCTTTTTTCTCCCATACTGTTCAGATTACCATAAAAAAATCTGCTCCGCGAGCCCGAAAGCGGAATTCATCCTAAGGTCTATAGTTTTGATCTATTCTAATTAATGTTGGAGAAAAATGCATATAAATGCATATAAATGCATTTTTTGTGCTGCAAATATTGCTGTTTGATGCAAAAATTAGGCGCAGGGAATTTTATTGTGTTCACTTTAGTCTTAGGCACAATCACTCTTGAAAATGTGTATTCGTTTTATCTTATTTCTATCTTTGGAAAGCGATGTTTGCCAGAGGATGCTTCTGATAAATCATCGCCACCTATTGGGCGATCATATTCATTGGGAGGTGGAGCAACTAATTCATTTAGGTCGGTTTCCCATACTTTACCTGTAAAAGAACCGTCTGGATTTCTTTTTAATCGGAAGTAAACACCGTTCCAAAAATCGATACCATATTTGGCTGCATTTTTTTGGACGAATAACAATTCATATTCGAGATCTATTAGGTCATTTTTCGTTATTGTTTTTCTTGTTTTGTATGGGTAGGGGAGGTGACAATACATTAACTTGCCTACGATGCATTTGAAGGGCGCCATGTTGAGAAAGAAATTTTCAAATTTGGACTCATCCAAGCTGAGCTTAAAAGTTTCCCCTTTCGTTTTTTTTATAAACTCCACCGTGCCGATTTTTAGCTCTTTGCCTTTTTTGTCAATGAGGAAGATGGTCTTTTGGGACTTTTCTTCAGCTAGACAGACAGAGGAAAAAAGAGGTAGTAGGCAAATGAAAAGTAAAAACCCAAAGCGTTTGTACAGCATTATCTTAAGCTTTCATAAAATTTTTTTTATCATCTCGTTGGTTGATTATACAGTTTCTGACCAAATTAC
>JANQQH010000329.1 GCA_028285025.1 Hyphomicrobiaceae bacterium
AGTTTTGCCAAACTTCTGTTTGCAGTTTTTCAAGAGTGAGTTTTGACTCGCCAGGCCAATACAATCCTGCTTTGGGTAAGGGCTTGGCAGGCGAGGGGCTTTTTTGGTTTGGATCTATCAGGTGAGCAGTAGTTTTTAGAAAATTGGCATAATTGTCTGGACCGCCCTCCACCAAATACGCCCATAGCTGGTCGGCTTGTTTTGTCTTGATGGTTGAATAAGAATCAAGGGTTTCATCTTTATAGGCACTGCCGGAGATAACAGCCAGCTTGATGTTGTTGGCGCGCGCTAAGCGGGTGACTTCATCAAGACCATACTGCCAGTAAGAGGGGCCACCAAGCACGCGGATGACGATTAGTTTGGCCTGAGACAAAGTTTGTTCGATGTAAAGATCAACAGAATAGTTGTGGCTGAGGTTTAAAATGTTGGCCAGTCTCAGGCTGGGGAAAGTGCTTTGTGCATTATTTTTATTCGCCTCCTTTGCTCGGGCTAGACCAGCAATTTCTGTGTCAGCAGAGGTCAGCACTACTATATCACCCGGCGTTTGGCCGAGGTCGATTGGGTCGGTGCCGTCGTCGATACTGCCGGCTTGTGCGGTAAGTAAATGCACAGTTGTTTTCTCCGGAATGGGGTTGGGTTATCGGTGGCTTGGCGTGCCTTAACTTCCATGGTCAGACATTCGCATTTTAAAATGGTATGTCAAGAATTTAACAAGCGCTGCCGCGTTCTTGACATACCATTTTAAAATGCAAAAATCTAACCATGGAAGTTAAGGCACAGTTTGGCGCTTAAGTTAAGACCTTTAAAAGGGAGTGTTTCATGTTTAAGTCCGTTGTTCCTATGTTGCATACGCTGGATATGCAAGCGACCGTTCAGTTCTATGAAGAGGTGTTAGGCTTTACTTGTGTTGGACGATTTGAAAATGAGTGGTGCCGTCTAGAGAGAGACGGGGTGGCAATTATGTATTTTTGCGTTGATGAGTTTGATCAGCCTGCCGCGACGGCAACGCAATATTTCTATGTCGATGACCTGGATGCGTTTTGGGATAGCATCAAAGATAAAGTTACCGCTGTTTGGGGGCCGGGGAAAATGCCGTATGGTATGTATGAGGTGGGGATTAAGGAGGTGAATGGCTATCAGCTCTCATTTGGGCAGGAGAGGGAATAAGATATGTTAAAAGTTTTGTCATCGTTTTGTATTTATTTATTCATTCATTATTTTTAGATGATTGAGAAGTCCTATGCGCTTTTTGCTTATGTTTCTGGTTGGATTTATTGGTTTTCATTCTGCTTTATTGGCCAAGGATCAGAAAAATAATGAAAAAGCCAATGAATTTGTTCAAAAATTTGAAAATTATGAATTTCCCAATTTAAAAAGAGAAACAGTGCGTTTTTCTAAGGCAAGCCCATGGTATGGTTATCTTGAGCAGCCTTTCGATTTGGTGTTATCAAAAAGCCAGAGGAAAGAGTATTTACGTTTTCAAAAAGAGGGGCAGTGTTTAAATGTTTTAGAGTTTGATTTATTAGGATTTTTACAAAACCATTCTCATCTTGTTTCAGTTTTTGAAAACAACAAATCAATAAAACAACAGTTCCTTTCTCAAATTGCTCCGCTTTTCTCTCGTGGGTATGCTCGGTGCCTTGCTCTCGCAAGATTGAAGAAAAATAATTTTTTTAAAAGTCCAAAATCTGAAGCTTTGATGATTAAGGTTGAAATAAATAGATCACCTCAGCTATCGGTTTTTAATGAGCGACAAAAGATTTTAAGGGCAACTTTGCAAGAGATATTTGAAACGGCAATTTGCCAAGACTATTTGCCAGCACAAATGGATATCATTGAATGGAAGGAACAGAACTTAGCGTTCGATTTTTCTCAGGAGACTCTTTTTTATCTTTTAAAAAGAGCAGAAAAACAGAGCGCAAAGAGCCAAGTTTCTTCTTTGGCCCGAACTGCTGATCATTTATCAAAAAAAACGCCTTATAAATATATAATTGGTGAAGCGGCCCTTGAGGGTAAGATTAAAAAACTTGAATATGCGATGCCGTTTTGGTTTCAACGATGTCTTGTGAATTAACAAAAATAAAGATTAAAAAAAACTAACCCATCGTGAACAACTTAATCTATTAAACTCTCTTGTGAGGGTTTCCCTTGTACGTTCAGCGTTTTGCAATTTATTTCTCGTATTTTGAATGTTTTGTCTTAGCTTATTTGCTTCTTGTTGTATTTCTTGATCTGATAAGCTTGGCTTTTGTCTTAATTGGCCGTTTTCGATAATCACTCTTACCCGGTTTCCTAAACCTCTTTCTAAGGCTGCTTCATCATCAGAGATAATCCTTTCAAGGCGGCTTATTTCTGCTCGAATGCTGTTTAGTTCCTGACTTAATTCTTCACATCTGGCTTTGTCGTTTGTAAGGGTCATGATAAATCCAAATATATTGTTACTACATTTGGAATTATACAATTGTTCTTTAGACCGGGGATAAGTTTTAGATTTTAGCCTTATACAGCTTGTTGTATTTCTTGCCTATCCATCCCAGCTTGTCCAATCACAACCAATTGTGATGTCCGCTCTTCTCCCATCTCCCAAGGCCGGTCATAGTAGGCGTCTAGTCTTGGGCCGACAGCTTGGATCACCAGGCGCATGTCTTTGCCTTTCACAGATACAAAGCCTTTCAGCCGCAAGATGTCATGGGCTTTGATGGTCTCGATAAGTTTGTCTTTTAAGGCTTCTTCATCATCAATCTCGTCAAGGTTGAGATGAAAGGTCTCAAAATCATCATGGTCGTGATGGTGATGATGATGGTCGTGGTCCTCTCCGTTTGCGGCATGGTGGCGTTCGTGATGGGAGAGGCGGTTGTCGTCTTCCGCTTTCATGTCCAGGCCAAGCACTACATCTAGCGGCAATTGTCCCTTTTGGCTGGCGATCATTTGAACGCCGTTGCGGGCCTCTTTGGCAACGGCAGATCTTACCGTGTTAAGTTTGCCCTCTTCTAACAAATCGCTTTTGGACAAGATGATTAAATCAGCGCAATTGACCTGGTCTTCAAACAATTCGCCCAAGGGGGTTTCATGGTCAAGCATGTCATCGGCCTGGCGCTGGGCTTCTAGCTTTTGTTCATTGGCAGCAAAGCGCCCTTCAGAAACAGCCGGGGCGTCCACCAGAGTGACCACGCCGTCTACCGTCACTTCGGTTTTAATCTCTGGCCAGTTAAAGGCGCGCACCAGCGGTTGCGGCAGGGCCAGGCCGGAGGTTTCAATGATGATGTGATCGGGGCGCTCGTCTCTAGCCAGTAAGGTTTCCATGGTGGGGATGAAATCTTCAGCCACTGTGCAGCAGATGCAGCCA
>JANQQH010000333.1 GCA_028285025.1 Hyphomicrobiaceae bacterium
GAGCGGGGGCGAATTTGAGCCTCGAACCCTTGGGGCAATTCAAGGCCCAAGCCTGTTGGAATTAACGTGCGCTCAAGGGGCCCAATGATAACCGGGTGCCCTTCTGGTAAAGCGGCGCGTAGATCCATGCCGGCGGCACCTTCACTTTCATAAGATGGGGCTTGTAAACCTTGCCCATGGGGCAATTGTTCAAAAAGGACTTTTACGTCAGGGGTGCTCATTGGGCGGCCGCTTGGTTTGGGTTTAGGGTTTGTGCTATTTTTTCCATTAAAGCAAGGCTGGCTGCTTTTTTGCTAACATTTTGGTGTGTTTCAACAGTTGTGTTGGTGATGATGTGGACCGTGGTTTGGTCATTGCCAAATACATTGCCTTTTGGGCTGACATCATTGGCAACGATCCAATCGCATAGTTTGCGCGTGCGTTTGGCTTGGGCGTGTTCTATTACATCTTCGGTCTCGGCAGCAAAGCCGATGACAAGATCAGCGCGATTGGGGCCTGGTTCTGATAATTTTTTTAAGATGTCTGGGTTTTCGGTTAGCTCAAATGTGGGCAGGCCTTGGTTTGATTTTTTGAGTTTTTGGCTGGCTGATGTTTTAACCCGCCAGTCGGCAACAGCGGCGGCACAAATCACGACATCGGCTGGCAAATGAGCCAGTACGGCATTGTGCATGTCTTGTGCGGTTTCAACATCAATGCGGTTGACACCTATAGGGGTTGGCAATTGGGAGGGACCAGCAACAAGGGTGACATTGGCGCCAAATTGTGCGGCGGCCTCAGCCAGGGCAAAGCCTTGTTTGCCGCTGGAGCGATTGGCAATGTAGCGCACAGGGTCAATTGGTTCATAGGTTGGGCCAGCTGTGATAAGAACAGATTTGCCGCTTAATAGGTCATTGCCCTTATTTCCCAATAGCGATTGGATAGAGGTGATTAGTTCATCGACCTCGGCCATGCGTCCAAGCCCTGTCTCACCGCAGGCCATAGGGCCGCTATTGGGGCCAACAAAGTGCATGCCATCGTCTTTTAAGGTTTGCAGGTTGCGCTGGGTGGCTGGGTGATGCCACATGCGCACATTCATGGCTGGGGCCATAAGCACGGGTTTGTCTGTTGCCAGCAATAGAGTACTGGCCAGATCATTAGCCAGGCCATTGGCGCATTTGGCTATCAAATCTGCTGTGGCCGGGGCTAAAACCAGCAAATCGCTTTGTCGAGATAGTTGAATGTGGCCGATTTCGGTTTCGTTTTTGAGGTCAAACAGGTCTTGGTGCACTTGCTCACCAGCTAAAGAGGCCAGAGACAGCGGCGTTACAAATTCGCTGCCAGCTTTGGTGAGAACGGGCGTGGTGCCAATGCCAAGATCGCCCAAGCGGCGCACCAGCTCAAGGCATTTATAGGCCGCAATGCCGCCGCCGACAATTAAGGTTATGCTATGCTTGTTTTGCAATAAAATGATCCTTTGGTGATCTTTTATATATAAGCATCTTGTCCAGAAAACAAAGGCTAGAGAGTGCCTTAACTCCCATGGTTAGACTTTGGCATTTTTAGACCACTTGTCAAGGATTTCACTTGCGCTCCGCGTCCTTGACAAGTGGTCTAAAAATGCAAAAATCTCACCATGGGAGTTAAGGCACAGCTTGGCTCTCCCTTGGAAGAGGGATTAACCTTAAAATTTAATTGCCCAAGAAAAATATTGGTAAAAGGCAATGGCAAGCAAACTGAAAGCAATGAGCCAAATGGCGATGCGATGAGACAGGCTTATGTTTGAACGGCCAGAAAGAAGCCGTTGGATGGCATCTTCATCCATGTTTTGTAAAGTGCGTGATAATGCGGCCAGGCCATCTAAGTCTTGTTCCAAATGGGTGAGGTGAGTTGGCAGGTCATCTAAAAAATGATCAACGGCTTTTAAGCTTGCTGTCATTTTACGCAGCTTGGCAGCAGGGCCCAGCTCATAGGTGAGCCAGTTTTTCACCACTGGTTCGGCAGCGCGCCACATATTCAGTTCAGGGTTTAAGGTGCGTGCAACCCCTTCGGCAATCACCAGGTTTTTTTGTAATAAGATAAGCTCGGGCCGGGTTTGCATGTCATAGACGGCGGTGTATTCAAAAAGCTGGCCTAAAAAGCGGGCCATGGAAACCTCGCTGGCTGGTCTGTCGGCAATCGGTTCGCCAATGGCGCGCAAGCCTTGGGCAAATTCTTCGACTGAATGGATGGGGGGCACATAGCCGGCATCAAAATGAGCTTGGGCGGCAACGATATAATCCCCGGTGACAAAGCCGTGTAGAATTTGGGCAAGGAAGCGTTGTTCTTTGGCTTTTAAACGTCCCATAATGCCGCAATCAAGTGCTATAAGCGTGCCGTCTTTGTCGACCATCAAATTGCCTGGATGCATGTCGGCGTGGAAAAAACCATCGCGCATGGCTTGGCGCAAAAAGCTCTGCAGCACATGGGTGCCAAGGGCTGGTAGGTCATGGCCTTGTTGTTTTAAGCTTTCAATGTCAGCGATTGGCGTGGCATCTATCCATTGGGTTGTCAAAATGCGCTGGGTGGTGCGGGTCCAATCTGGTGCCGGCGTTGAAAATTTAGGGTCGTTTTTGGTGTTTTCAGCCAATTCGCTCAAAGCGGCTGCCTCGAGCCGCAAGTCTAGTTCGATGGTCATGATGCGGTCTAAGGTTTTCACCACTTCCACCGGCTTTAAGCGCCGCGCTGGTTTTGAAAACGCCTCAATGATTTGAGCAGCAAAGCGATAAGAGGCCTGATCGTTTGCAAACCTTTTTTCAATGTCTGGACGCAAGATTTTAACCGCGACTTGCTTTTTTCCGTTATCAGTCACTAGGGTGGCTTTGTGCACCTGGGCGATCGAGGCGGCAGCTATTGGTTCACTAAAGTCTGAAAATAAGTCTTTCAGTGGTTTGCCTAATTGGCGCTCCACTTCTTTGATTGCTTCTTGTTGTGAGAAGGGGGGCAAATTGTCTTGTAGGGCTGATAAGTCATTGGCCAGTTCTTTGCCGATGATATCGGGGCGGGTGGCAAGAAATTGACCCAGTTTAATATAGCTGGGGCCCAATTTTGTTAGTGCCTCTACAAGGCGCTCTGAGGTGGTCTTGTGGCCAAAGGGGGCGCGGATGAGTGCGCCCAGGCCGCGCACGGGCAAGAGCAAAATACGCAATAATTTTACCGGCCAAGGGGTGGGCAGGTGTTTGGGAAACAGGGCCACGCCATAATAGGTCATGGTCAGACCAGCTCGGGCAAGGCGCACTATATTGGTGATGGGGTTGGGCATAATTTTGTTTCGTGTGGTTGTTTATGTTCGCCAGCCAGAATGAATGGCGGCGATGCCTCCGGTGAAGTTGGTATAGGAGCTTCTTGAAAAGCCAGCCTTGGCTATCATGGCTTTAAAGGTCTCTTGATCAGGAAATTTGCGGATGCTTTCAACCAGATATTGATAAGGTTCGCCATCACCCATCACCATTTCCCCCATTTTGGGAATAACGTTGAAAGAAAACTTATCGTAAAGCACATCCAGCACTGGGACAGTGACCTGGGAAAATTCCAAACATAAAATCCGCCCGCCAGGCTTGAGGACACGGTAAGCCTCACTTAAGGCCAGGTCGATACGCGGCACATTGCGGATGCCAAAGGCGATGGTGTAGCTGTCAAATTGGTTGTCTTCAAAGGGCAATTTTTCCGCATTGCCTTCAACAAATTTAATTTGCGATGCGTAGCTATTTTCCATTGCGCGTTGTTTGCCGACTTCGAGCATGTCGTGAGAGATGTCAAGAATGGTGGCTTTTGCCTCTGGGCCCGCTTTGTCGAGCAGACGAAAGGTGATGTCACCTGTGCCGCCCGCGACATCTAAATGGGTGAGTGGGCCGGTTGGGCGCGGGGCCAGTTTGGTGATCAGCTGATTTTTCCAAAGCCGGTGCATGCCGCCTGACATCAGGTCATTCATCAAGTCATAATCACGCGCCACCCGGGCAAAGACATGGTTAACCTTGCCTTGTTTTTCTTGCGGGTCAACGGTTTGGAACCCATATGAGCTGGTGTTGTCTGTCATTGCTTTTTATCTATTGGTTTTCTGTGTTTTATCATATCAGCAGCAACTAGGCTTAAATTTCGTTGAATATGACTAAATTTTTTGTCTGGGCCGGGTTATGTAGAGGTTTAATGAAACTTTATAGCGCTCTTGGTCAGTTCGTGCCTTAAATTCCATGGTTAGACTTTTGCATTTTATAATCGCTTGTCAAGGGTGAAATTCACGCGCTGCGCCCTTGACAAGCGATTATAAAATGCAAACTTCTCTCCATGGAATTTAAGGCACAGAGCAAGCCTTTATAAAAGAGGGCTTAAAGGAGTATAAATGCCAGAATTACCAGAAGTTGAAACCGTGATGCGTGGGCTTATGCCGCATATGCAAGGGGTCCGTTTCAAAAAGGTTGAGCAACGCAGAGAAAATTTGCGTTTTCCTTTTCCGGACCACTTTGTTCAACGGCTGGAGGGGGCTGAAATTTTACAATTGCGGCGGCGGGCGAAATATATTCTGGTTGATCTTTCTAGTGATGAAACTTTGATCTTGCATTTGGGAATGAGTGGACGGTTTTCAATTAATGGGGCGCAAGAGGCAACCAAGCGGGCACATGATCATGTGGTGTTTCATTTATCAAACAAAGACGTGGTGACTTATAATGATCCGCGCCGGTTTGGGTTTATGGTGCTTGCCGCCACATCTGAACTTGAAACGCATGACTTTTTTAAAGATCTAGGGCCTGAGCCGCTTGGCAATGCGTTTGATGAGATCATGCTTGCCTGCAAAGCCAAAGGGCGCAAAACGCCATTGAAAAGTTTTTTTCTGGATCAAAAGGTGGTAGCTGGATTGGGCAATATTTATGTGTTGGAGGCTTTGCACCAAGTTGGGCTTAGCCCGTTAAAGCCAGCATCTGTTCTGGCCACAAAAACAGGGAAACCAAAACCTATTACAAGTTCCTTAGTGGTTGCCATTCGTGATGTCTTGAATGATGCGATTGCCTCTGGTGGGTCAACTTTGAAAGATTATGCCAAGGCTGATGGGTCTTTGGGGTATTTTCAGCATGCGTTTCAGGTTTATGGCCGAGAAGGGGAGCCTTGTTTGAAAAAGGGGTGTGGCGGCACGGTCATACGGGTTCAACAATCTGGTCGCTCCAGTTTTTATTGCCCTACGTGTCAAAAATAAGCGGTAAAAAAAGCAGGCTCTTTTGAGCCTGCCTTAAAATTGTGCGTTGTGTACCGCCCCTATTTTGGAGGCGTGTAGCATTTATTGCCTATTCTTACTTTGCCTTTCGGGCAAGGGGCAGGAACTTTGCGGCAATTAGGGTATTTACCCACGGTGCCTTTCGGGCAAGTTAGCTTGCGGCAATTAGGGTATTTACCCACGGTGCCTTTCGGGCAAGTTAGCTTGCGGCAGTTGGGGTATTTACCCACGGTGCCTTTCGG
>JANQQH010000364.1 GCA_028285025.1 Hyphomicrobiaceae bacterium
CAAGCTCAGCATCAGCAATACGTTGCTGCACCACATCACCAATCGATATAATGCCAACAAGCTGGTCATTCTCAATAACAGGGACATGACGAAACCGACCAGAAGTCATAATACCCATGATTTTATCAATGGTATCGCTGCCCTGACAACTGGTCACATTTTTGGTCATAATACGTGAAGCTGGTTGGTGTAAAATTTCAGCCCCTCTTTGACCAATGGCTTTCACAACATCGCGTTCAGAAACAATGCCTTTAACAGCGCCGTTTTTCAAAATAAGAATGGAGCCAATCCCTTTTTCCGCAAAAACCTTGGTAAGGTCAGCAATTAAATCAGAAGGAGATGCTGAAACAACATCCCGGCCTTTCAGATTCAAAATTGTATTAACATTCATGCCTCGCCTAGCTCCTTTTTTCAAAATTGAACATCAACGAAAGTTAAAAGAGATAAAGCCAAGCAAACATAAAGATCTTTAGTTCATAAAGTGACATAAAAACCTAAAAATAGGCCCTTCCCTCGCAATTTGCCCACTATGATGCACCATGCGTCAACTTGACGCAAGCAATCCAATCTCAATTCATCAAAAAAAACGTCAAATGCTTAATATCACACCAATTTTAACTAACATTATTTCACAACCAAATTAACTATATATAGACGAAATATCTTGGGATAGACAAAAACCACCATTTGGCACAGCACCTGCACCACAGATCCAAAATAAAAAAATTGATACAAAATAAAACAACCAAAGCGATGAATTTGGCATCAGTCAAAACAGCAAACTATGTGAAAAAGAATGGTTTTAAAGCATAATAAAGAGTTACTAGACTATTGGAATCAGGTCCGCCAAGGCCGGCAAGCCCCAAAAAGGATCGAAATAACCCCCTCAGCCATAAGCCATATATTGCCTACAACATTTATATTAGAAGTTCGAAATCGAGAAAAACTCTATTTTCGGCTCGCTGGTAGCAAGATGTGCGAAATGTTCACCCAAGACTTTCGCGGTGTAAATTTTCTTAATTGTTGGCCCCTAACCGAAAGAAAAATCCTCGCCCGTCACATAACCCAATTAATAGTTGATGGCGCCGTCATTCACATCATCAGCCAAGCAAGCGCACCAGAAGGCCATCAAGCTCAATTTGAAATATTATTTCTCCCAATGACCCATGGTGGCAAAACAATTGATCGTATATTGGGGTCTATTTTCCCCACCGCAGATTATCCCTGGTTAGGCATCAAAAAACTAGAATTTCAAGAAATTAAAGAGATCCACATGAGCTATTTTCGTGGGTCTTCACTGCCAGAACCAGAAGAAAAAACCTCTTCAAAACTCGCATTTATTCCCCACCAAAAGATTGTTGAAGGAAAAAACTGCCAATTTCGGGTTTTTGATGGCGGGAAAACTGACAGATCACAATAAAACAAAACTTTTTTTAAAATTTTATCTTTCGATTATGCTTTCATTAACCGCCCCGGCGATATTCTATCCATAATCAAAATAATAGTGCGGTTATGGTTTTGAACATCACGATGAAAACGACATCAGAAAGAGAAGAGTCATCAGACTCCATACTTAATGATTTCCTAAGTGAAACAAGCTTAGGGAACAATGAATTTCTGATAATAAAACAACATGAAATGCAAGAAAATGGCGTGGAGCGGCGCCGCTTCCGCAGGTTTAATCTGCGTCTTATGGGACGTTTCATGTTGGAAGATAAAACAGAATATAACTGCCGTCTTATGAATATTTCTGCTGGAGGGGCCGCCATTGCTTCCAATGTACAGCCACCCATTGGTGAAGAAGTCATTTTGTATATAGATCATATCGGACGTGCAAGAGGACATATTGGACGCTCAGAGCCAGATCATTTCGGCGTTTGTTTTGACATTTCAGACACGCAAAGAGAACGTATCGCCTTAAAAATATCTTGGCTGGTCAATCAAATCGATGGTGATCAACCTGACATGCGGCGCCATCACCGGTTTGTGGCCAACAAAAAAGAAACCTCCCTTTTACTTCCTGGAAAAATCGCCATAACCTGCCAGGTGCAAAATTTCTCTCTAAGTGGGGCATCAATCCTTACCACAGCCCGTCCCCCTGTTGGCTCACAAGTAACATTGGGACAAATGAAAGCAACCGTCATGCGTCATCATGATGAAGGCATTGGCGTAGAATTTGTTTCCGCCCCCACAGCGGCGCGCCTGCTCTCAGAATTTGGCGAATTGGGCCCGTAAAGTGCCCCTCATAACCTACAAACCTTAAAATTTAAAAGGAAATCAGACGCCCTATTAAAACCTTAAAAAAAAGCGTAAAATTTAACATAAATTTGGATTAAGTCTGATTTAAAACTAACTAAATTTATGGCGTGCGTATTTGCGTGATAGAAAAGTTTTTATGTCATGCTCCCCATTAGTAACAAGTGTAGGGGACTACAATGTATCGAGTATCAAAGTGTATTGCAGCTGTCTTTTTATTAGTTGCTCTTATTCCAAACCTCGCCCAGGCAGAAGAATTTGCCGTATGGGTTGATGGTCAAAATTTAGCCGACCCACATATGCGCACTTATGGGCGCTCCAAGCCACCCATTGGCCATGTACGATTTTGCCAACGCTACCCACTTGATTGCGATAAATATCGCTATTTAGGCAAACGTGTAAAACTCACCAAAAAACGCTGGAAACAATTGGTCACAATCAACCGCGCTGTAAACCGTGCCATTGCCCCGCTTACCGATCAAGAACATCACGGTGTAATTGAATATTGGGACTACCCCTCCAATAATGGAGATTGTGAAGATTTCGTTTTGCTAAAACGCCGCTTGTTGATGGAAAATGGCTGGCCTGAAAACGCTTTGTTGATCACAGTTGTTCGTGATGAAGAAGGCGCTGGACACGCAATCTTGACTGTTCGCGCAGCTCAAGGCGATTATTTGTTAGACAACAAACACGACCAGGTTCAAGTGTGGAACAAAGCCCCTTATCGCTTTGTCAAACGCCAATCAGCCAGACATCCAAAAAAATGGGTCTCGCTTTATCCACGCGAGAGAGAAAGCATTCGCTCTGCAGCCCAACGCTAAAACAGTCCGACTTAAAGTGCCTATTCGGTCTTAAAAATAGCCCGGTTGCCAGTAGATACCCAAAAAGCGCCATATAAAAAGAACGCTAAAATAGTGATTTATAAGTTTCGGTCCAGCACCCCCAACTCCCCCATCACACAGACCACATTGTTGGACCATAAAAAACCGGCCTCTCATTTGAGAGGCCGGTCGTTTTTTAAGCGTTTTTTTAAAATCACAAATACAATTTAAACATACAGAAGTTTTAGCTCAAGCTTGCACAAAAAGATTGAATACGCCGGCAGGCCTCTTCCAAAGCTTCGGTAGAAGTCGCATAAGAAACCCTAAAATAAGGCGACAAACCAAACGCTTCCCCGTGCACAGCGGCCACACCCTCTTCATCAAGAAGAGCTGAGACAAAATCCTCATCGCAATTAAGAACTTTACCTTGCTTGGTGGTCCGCCCAATACACCCTTCAACTGAAGGGTAGACATAAAACGCCCCTTCTGGTGTTGGACAATGAACCCCTTGTGCCTCATTTAACATTGAGACCACCAGGTCACGGCGCTGTGCAAACACCTGAGCGCGCTCTTGAATAAAGTCTTGTGGTCCATTTAGCGCTTCAACGGAAGCCCATTGGCTAATCGAACAAGGATTAGACGTTGATTGAGATTGCAATTTTCTCATACCGCCAATTAAGTCAGCCGGGCCGCCCGCAAACCCAATGCGCCAGCCAGTCATCGCATAGGCCTTGGCCACACCATTCATTGTTAAAGTGCGTGTCTTTAACGCCGGCTCAACAGCAACAATCGACTTAAATTCAAACCCCTCATAAGTCAGATGCTCATAAATATCATCCGCCAAAACCCAAACATGAGGGTGTTTGAGCAGGACATCAGTCAACGCTTTCATTTCCGCGGCCGTATAGGCGGCGCCAGTCGGGTTAGACGGGGAGTTAAAAATCAACCATTTGGTTTTCTCAGTGATAGCCGCGTCAAGCTGGCCTGGGGATAGTTTAAAATTAGTCTCAGCACCCGCCTCAATCATCACAGGTTTGCCCCCTGCCAATAAAGCAATATCTGGATAGCTCACCCAATAGGGAGCTGGAATGATCACTTCATCCCCCGGGTTGATCGTAGCAAGCAGCGCATTGTAAATAATGTGCTTACCCCCGCAAGCAACAGAAATTTCTTCTGGTTTATAGTCGATGCCATTTTCGCGCAAAAACTTATCAACCACCGCCTGCTTTAATTCAGGGATCCCATCCACAGCCGTGTATTTCGTCTCACCGCGCTCAATGGCGTCAATAGCCGCTTTTTTAATATTTTCTAGGGTATCAAAATCTGGCTCACCAGCCCCAAGACCAATAACATCACGCCCTTGGGCCTTTAATTCACGTGCTTTCGTTGTCACCGCAATGGTTGGTGATGGTTTCACGCGTGACAAACTATCGGCTAAAATTCCCATGATAGACCTTCCAAAAATAAAAAATTGAGAAATGAAATTGCCGCATAAAAAACGCAAGAAATTCTCGGCACCCCATGCGATCGACACACTAAAACGCTGGTTCAAATGTGTAAAGTCATTTTGCAAACAATAACGCAATCATCGGACTAAATGAACAAGCCCCAACACAGATGAGGACTCTAGATAAACCAACTTTGCCGCTTGCGCATTGTCCATAAAACGGCGCGCACAGCTCGCCCTTGTCTCTAACCCAGCTTGCAAATAAAGCTCATAAGCTTTGGCAAAGCATGTCAGGGCTTTGTCTAACCCCTCATGCTGACCGTGATGTTCACTACGGTCCATTAAAACTTGCCCTAACTCATGCAGCACTTCGGCCAGCTCTTGCCCCTGGCAATCACCAGAACAATCCAAAAAGCTCTCATACGCTGCAAGCGCTTCATTGAACACAGCTAAATCAGAACGAACCCGCCCATAAGCAGCCAATAACCGACCCTGCTTCAGACGCAAAGAGCCTTCTATATATGAAATTTGCTGATGATTTTTTTGCCCTTTGTGCATGCCTTTTTGTTTGCAAACAGCAAGGCTTTGTTCCAAGGCAGAGCGTATTTGATGAAACTGAAACGGATGCTCAATCAACCGTTCAGGACAAAGCATTGAAAGCTCAACCAGCCGGCCCACCTGCACGGCCCATTCTAGATCCTGCCCAGCTTCTTGTTTTTTTTGAACAAGTATACGCTGATCCGACACAGCTTTTTCAAGTACGCAAACATTGCCTTGCACTATAAACACCATCTCTCGCAAACGAACCCGTAACGCCAACAAATCTTCAAACGTGAAACAGGCTGATTTGTCTGAGTTTGTTTTTGTTGTTCCCAAGAGCGCACTTATCCCACTTATTGCCTGATAGGCTTGCACTTGATCGCGATCAAGCAAAGCCAATCGCGCCCGAGAAACACTAATGAAACAATCTAGATCGCTTCCTATATCTTTAGAACCACCCCGATCTTTAATATCATTTAACAAATGAAGCGCCTTAGCCAGCGCCTGTTTTTCATTGGTTATTGCCCCCAACTGAAAGTAACTTTGCGCCAAAGCAAAGCAAACATCTTGCTGATCCATTGAAGAACGCACTTTTTTATCTACCAAACGAGAAAAATATTGCACAGCCGCTTGCAAACAGGCCCGGTCACCAAATTGAACCCCTTGAGACAAATAAAGCTGAGCCAGCTCAAAATAAAGATCATCAAGCCCAAGACCCAACCAATTATTGAAAGGCCTATATTGTTCAATTGCACAAAGCAAAGCATGTTCAGCCTGTTGCCAGTCTTGCACCCCAGAACAACGCTTTGCTTGGGGCACCGCCAATTGGCTCTTTGCATAATACGCCAAAAGCAACGCTCTTTTTTTCCCAAATTTACGCCAATACGCTATGGCTTGTTCAAGGTCTTGCTCTAAAGCTTGTTGGCCTGAGTTCAAATCAACATCACCTGGCTCAATAGTGCCAGCAAGAACGCTTTGCGCAAAAGCCTTAATGGTTACCAACCGCCCCCACTGATGAGGAAATCGCTCAGCCTCAAAATAGTCTTGGCTTGCATCAGCTGCCACTATGGCTTGATTTGAAAGTGCGCCTGTTGGGTTGGCAAACATACTCAAAGCAATGGCAGCACTTGCTTCATTGGCCTTTATGCCCGCCCATTCTTGAAGCTCTCTTTTGCGCCACTCAAATGTCTCTATTGTTTGATATAAGCTCAATGCTTTTTGCAAAGGCGCTGTCTTTTTGGTTTGCAAACCAATAAATAAATGACACCAAGCACACACCACACATAGCTCTTCAAACAACCCTGGTTGTGTCAAGCGAATGCCGGGTAAAACCGCCTCAAATTGCCGAACTAAAGAGTTAATTTTTTTGACCGCAAAACGGCCCCTTTCAAACGCTTGGCCACGCAACAAACAACCATACAAAGCCCCCACCAATATCTCTTTTTGCAAGCCAGGCAAATGAGGGTTCAAGCTTTGCAATTTCAATAACGGAAAATCAAAACATTCAAACACGCTCAGTTCACTGTCAATGGTTCGCTCAGAAACTGAAACCTCTAGTGCTCGGCCCTGAACTTTGCCCCAAATTCGCAACCCGTTGGCTTCTTTCAAACCATCCGCTTGCGTATCTGCAATTGTTGATATTAAGATCCTTGCCCCCTTACTGGAAAACAAAGAACCAAAATTTTGGCGCAATAAGGACAACAGCTTTTCGCCAAAAAAGCCAAACCTATCCCCTTCAAAAACCTGCAAGGCAATGGTAAGTGGCAGCTCTTTTTGAGGGATCATTATCTCTTTTGCCGATTTATCTAAGTGGGAATAGCTTGCATATCCCTTGGCCAACCAGCCGGCAACCAGCCCCCCTACCCCCAAAATCAACAATAGCAACACCACAACACCGCTGAAACCGTCAGACTGAATGAAGCTACCCAATTGTATGGTTGAGAAAAAGTCCCCCATTGCAAAATTCAAAGCTCCTTATTGTGGGCCAATGATCATCTGTTATCAAACGGCGATATAAATTTCAGGCTATTGGAGACTTTTTATCAAAACTCAAGGCTCATATGAGGGTCTGTTGCCTAAATCTCCCCAGAAAACATAAAATTTCATATATTCGATGCGATTTAATCTGTTAAGGCTCTGCACCCTATGTTAAATCTTAAGGCTCTGTTAACCTTGTTTAATCGTTGGCATAATTCCAGGAAATGAATGATTTTACACAGAGAAACAGCAACTTAAAGAAACTATATCAAATAATATTGTGTAAGAGAGGGGCGCATTATGCGACTAAATCCACC
>JANQQH010000375.1 GCA_028285025.1 Hyphomicrobiaceae bacterium
CCCTATTGCCATGAAAGCGATTTGCGCCTCGCTCCATCCTTCAAACCCGGAAGCCTTTTTGACAGGGCCAAAAGCCAAAATTGCTGATAGGCCGAACAACAAAGCGCCCCATGCTCCTAATTTTGTGGCACCTTTCCAATAAAGCCCGCCAGCAAGCAACACCACACCAGAGGAAAAATAAATCGAACCAGTGATCGCCATATAGTCCCAAACATCTTCGCTGCCTTGGTAAAACAGTCCCCAATAAAATTCATAAATCGCGATGAGGACAATAAATAAGCGTGTACAAATTTTTTGGAAAGCCTCGTCATCAACCTTGCCGGTTATCGGCCCTATAATGTCGCGAGAAATAATGCTGGACCAACAAAACAGATAGCCATCCTGGGTTGACATAAACGAGGCGAAAAATACAACCACGACCAAACCAATGAGCCAGGCAGGCAATACTTGTGTCATAAAAACAGCTGTGGCGGCTAATTTGTCATCTCCGGTTAGCTCGACAGCGTTTGCCCCAGAGCGGGCAAAGTAGGTAAAAGCTAAAACCCCAAGAAACGCTGGCAATATCATGCGTCCTGCAAATAAAACCGAGGCGATCAAATAAGCCTTTTTAACGGTTTTTTCTTGCTCGATACACAGGGCACGGCTTAACGCTGTTGGCCAGATGGCTGCACTGGCGATGCCGGCTATAAACACCATCCATAACGCATAATCGAGCCCAAAGCCTTCATTGACCAATGGATTAAAGCCGGCTTGCCCTTTTACAGTTTGGACTTGGTTTACCGCTTCTGAGACAGGTACAATGCCGGTCAGGTAAATGGTAACCGCAATAAGCCCGCAAAGCATTATACAGAACTGTAAAATATCGGTTAGGATTACCGCTCTCATGCCGCCAAAAGCTGTGTAGGCTACAACAATGGCGATGAGCACCAACATAATCACTTCAATAGAGGCACCGCCGATTTCACTTGGCATAAAGGGCAAAAGATATAGGGCACCGACTTTTAGGAACAAACCAATATTTAAAACACCGGCCAGGACCATGACCAAACCGCCCACAATGCGCACACCGCGTCCATATCTTTGCTCATAAAATTCTGGCACGGTGAGCACCCCGGTGCGGCGCAAGGGGCTAACGATAAACCCGGTTAGCCCCACAATCAGACAACCGATAAAAGCGGCCACACCGATATGGAAAGCGGCAAAACCTTCGCCAAATCCTTTTTGCGCATTATAGGCAAGTGTGATTAAGCCAATTTCTGTTGCCCCAAGGCTGGCTATGGCGACAGGCAAATTAACAGAGCGACCGGCAACAAAAAATTCTGTCAGTCGGTTTTGCTTTTGTGACCCATCCACATTTTGGCTGTAACGCTTTACGCGCATCTGTATGGCCAGCAACACCATAAAATAGAGAGTTGCAAACACGCCAATAAACAACATTGATCCCTGGGCCATCATTTATGTCCTTAAATTTTTATTCATTAAAAAAGAGAATTTTTAAAATGTACATATTTATGGGCTTGACGTATAGATAGCAACCTGGCCCTAATTACTAGAGCCTTCAAAGTAAAAACAAGCTAAACTTTTTAAAGTCACGATCTGTTATGTCCTCAGCCATCTCTTGCCAAATCACATCCATAGGAGAACTTTTACGTGCTGGCGGCAAACTCAAAGTCCCTCCCTATCAACGAAATTATGCTTGGGAAGAAGAAAATTATTCCGATCTTTGGTTTGACATTGAAGAGACTTTTACGGGCGATGTGCAAGAATATTTTCTCGGTTCAGTGGTGATTGATAACTCTAGCACTCCAAATTTAACGCTAATTGATGGGCAACAACGGGTTACCACTACAACGATCCTTATTTGCGCGCTTAAATGGCATCTATTGGCAAATGAATTTACCGAATTGGCCGACCTCATAAGTCACGATTTCCTTAGCCGACCGGACTATGATCATCACAGCCTCATCTCCAATCTGGAACTGAATTTAAATGATCGTGATTTTTTTGAACGCTATATTATTGCGGCGCAAGACCCTAAAACCCTTCACAGCCTAACCAATGAAGAAACCTATTTGCCCTCTAATATGCAGTTGGCGCAATGCTACATCTATATGTGCAAACAAATTGGCAATCTGATTAAATCAAAGGGTTCTTTAGAGACAGTTGCCAATGCAATCATCAGTGCGCTGCGTGAAAAAGTTTTTCTTATTCGTATTGATGTAGAAGATGACCTTAAGGCCTTTACCTTGTTTGAGTCTTTAAACAATCGTGGTGTCGAACTTTCTGAAGCTGATCTTTTGAAAAATTTCATTTTTTCTAAGGCTGGCGATCACATTGATGATTTAAAAGCCAATTGGGAGCTTATGAGCCAAAACCTTGGCCATTTTTCTCTTATGCGGTTTTTACGCCATCACTGGAATTCCAATGAAGGGGCCATCCCGAGCCAAGGACTGTTTGCTGGGATCAAGAAACGGATTACAAGCAACCAAGATGCACTCGCCCTTTCAGAACACATCACCCAAAGTTCTGAATATTATGGCGCGATTATAGACACCAATCATGATCTGTGGCAGCGCGTTAATATTGATAAAATTGATGAGATTAAAGCGAACCTAAGCCATCTTGGCCTGATGCGGGCTGAACAATGCTATATATTGCTATTGGCCATTTTAGAATATGCACCTGAACAGTTTCATGATTTTCTGCTGATGATCCGAAATTTCACGTTTCGCTACACCACGATTGGCAGCAAGAACACCGCTCATATTCAACGGGCCTATATGAAAGCAGCCAAAGCCTTGCGAACCGACGGGATCATAGATGCGAACGCGTGTTTTGAGCAGTTTTTCCAAGAGCTGTACCCGCATGACAATCAATTTCAATCAACCTTTGCCAAAAAGTCAATTCGCATTACTGCGCTTGCCCGTTATATACTTACCCAGATTAACAACAACCTGACATCTTCCGATGGTAAGCTTTATGATCCTGGTAGCTTAGACATTGACCTAGAACATATCTTACCGAAAAAATATAAGGACCATTGGCAAAATAATGCCAATCACTTTCCGGGTGGGGCGCATAAATATATTCACCGCCTGGGCAATATGACGCTTATTTCTCCTGAGCTTAATCGCCGGCTTGGTAATGCTGACTTTGCAACCAAAAAACAAGTTTATGAACAAAATTGCCTGGAAGTTACCAATCGTATCTTAAATGAAACAAATTGGACTGCTGATGCCATTAATCGGCGTCAAAACTGGCTTGCTAGCGAAGCTGTAAAAATCTGGCGGTTTCCATTGCATTGAACGGCCGTGTCCCTTGTGATTTCAGAGACTAAAAAGCCACAGCAATACAAAGTCTTTCTTTGGGAAAAAATAGGCTTTTCGGCCTTTTGTTCTGTTATCTGCCCTTAAACTCAGCAACAATGTGAAATGATTGAAAATGATTCGTGATTGGGGTACGATGAATAAAGTAGCCATAGATAAGCAAGCTGAAAATGAGACCTGTTTGTCTGATAGTCATCAGTCCGCCACAGATCTTTCAGATACGCAGCTTGCTAGCACACAGGACCAGTCGTTAGAAGAGCAAAAAGTTTCTCATTTTCCAGACATGGATCAATTAACTGGTTTAATAGACCCAAATAAATCCAATGATCCTGACTTGATTTCTGAGGTGGATTTGCAAATTGCTCGGAATTTGCGCCGCTTGGAAATTCATAGATATGAAATTGCTTGCGCTCTTGCAACTTTGAGCGATGAAGAGATTGGCCAATGTTGCCTTGAAGATGAAGAAGAGATTGAGCTTTCTGAATCGGATCTTGAATATATTAATCAACAGGCAAGAAAACTAGAGCAGAAAAATAAACAAAAGCGACTTGATCCGGACCAATGGCTTCAGCATAAAGCTGATCAATTGAAGAGACGTTTCAATCGTACCAGCAGTAAAATTTCTAAGGGGCTGCACTTAGACCGCTTCTCGTCATTGCGTCATAATCTATCTGTTAATTTGCATCAAAAAAAGTATGATAGAGTTATCGAAGCACGTCTGTTCAGCCCTATTCTGGATGACAAACTTTTTAACGAACAAAATCAAAAAACTTATGGGCCTTGTGCACCGGTAAAGTTGGTCGACTGGAGCCTTGAACAATTGGCGGCCTATCAAGAGGGGGAAAGCTTTCGTCATTTTACATTTTTTGATCCGCAAGCTGGCCATGGCAGAACAATCTTATTAGCGGCTCAAAGAGATTTCCGCGCCATCATTGGTATTGAAGACAATGAAGAGCTGGCAGAAAAAGCCACAATGAATATTGCCCAATATCCAAGAACCTATATGGTTCAACGAGAGGTTCAATTACTCTCTCACCAATTGCCCCCAGAGCAATGGCCGGACACGCCTTTGCTTATTCATATTTTCCAACCAGGTTCGCAAGACTGGCTGCACGACTTTGTTGAGCAGCTAAGTGCAGCCTTTTATGGAAACCCTCGGCAAATCTATCTGGTTTTTATTGATAATCAATATAAACAGTTGATCGAACAAATCCCTTTTATGCAGCCCCTTACGGCCCCTGTTAGTAATGTCGAGAAAAAAAGCCTTTTGGCACCGTATGACATTGATTTTTATTTTAGTACAATGCCGCACAAAACTTAAGCGATACGCTTTGAGATCAAGGTATGATTAACTTCTTTTTAGATTTTGCGCTTCATATCTATTGAAATTACATCTCTGGTTATATTTATTGCGCTAAGATTATAGGCTCAGGACCTACTAATTATACTTGTTTTGCGCCTAAGCTATGGTGCGCATAACTGGTGAAATGAAACCTGTCTAACCTTTTAAAGTATGGAGTATTGGTCATGTCTAAGCCAGACAATGACACACTTTCATTCAATATCATCCAAACCAAGCAAGGTTTTAAAGACCTTGAGGAGGAATGGAACCAGTTGTTTGAAGTAAGTGGGCGCCCTTCACAACTGTTCCAAACCTACAATTGGATTTGGCATTGGATTGACCAATTCCCTGCCCCGCCGCAAAATCTTGTTATTTTAACTGGGCATCAAAACAATGAGCTGGTTTTGATTGCCCCGCTGATGTTAACGAAAAAAGTTGGTATCAAAACTTTGCAATGGATTGGTGAACCGGTGAGCCAATATGGGGACATTGTTATTAAAAATGATGGCAACAACTTAAAATGGTTGCAGCAGGGCCTTAGCTTTTTAACGCAAAGCCTTAAGCC
The DNA here is from genome assembly GCA_028285025.1 of Hyphomicrobiaceae bacterium. Lineage (GTDB taxonomy): Bacteria > Pseudomonadota > Alphaproteobacteria > Rhizobiales > HXMU1428-3 > HXMU1428-3. The sequence goes on from JANQQH010000375.1 coordinate 5,234, forward strand.
AGATTTATTCTATTTACGTAAAACCCGCTTTGATGCCACCATCACGCCATTGCTTGAAAATTATGGTGCGACCATATTGTTGGAAAGCCAAGCCCCTTATATCGAAATTTTAGGGGCGAAGACCTTTGCAGAATTTAACAAACGCTATTCCCAGCGTAGTCGTAAATCAAAACGCCGTCATCGTCGCAAACTAGAAGACCATGGGGCCTTAAGCTTTGACTTTTTTAAAGAGGGACCGCAGGCTGAACAAGCCGCGCAGCACGCTATTGATCTTAAGCGTCGGTGGTTGAAATCTATTGGTCTGGTCTCATCGGCTTTTCAAGGACCCATTCTTGACCGCTTCTTTCAAAAGGCTTCTTGTTCTGAAACTCATCCCACGGGTTTAAGGGTTTCTCAGCTGTGTGTTGATGATCGGCCTGCTGCAATAGAAATTGGCATTCAAAATAAAGGCTATTATGGCGCTCATCTTGGGGCATATGATCCTGATTTTATTGCTCACAGCCCTGGGAGTTTGCAAATGCAAGACACCATCAGTGCGTTAATAGATGAGGGGGTTGAAATTATAGATCTGTTTGCGCCTGGTGACCCTTACAAATTTGAATGGACGCAACAATCTGTCCCGGTTTATGACTTTTCGTACCCTCTTTCTTTCAAAGGGCATATTTATGAAAAGATCTATCTTAAACGGGCACGGCCCTGGCTTAAACGATGTGTGACGAAGCTTAGTGACATAAAAAAACGTTTCCGCAAAAAGAAAAAAGTGTAAATTGTTATGCTCTTACGCCTTAATCGCAACACCGCTGTAAATATAACTGACCAGGCGAGGTTGTAAAAACTCGGTACCGGTTTCTAGAAAATCAACATGAAACCCTGCTTGTTTAATTAAACGAAAAATATTTCTATTTAACTGGCATCCTTGCCCTAAACGTTGCCAAAAGGGCGAGATTAAATCTTGGCATTTGGCAATAAAGGTGTTTGGATGGCGCCCTTTTTCATAAAATAAAAATCGTCCTCCGGGTTTTAAAATTCTATACACCTCAAACAAAACAGCTATCGGATCACGAGCTGAGCACAAAGTATGAGTGCTCACGGCACAGTCGAAATGTTCATCGGGTAAATTAATGGCCTCAAATTGCGCACTCATAACCTCAACTGGGAACTCTAAATCGTGCGCCAGTTGGGAAAGCACAATTTCATTAGCTAATGGATCAACACCTAGTAAAGACGACATTTGCTCTGTCTTATACAATGGAAAATTATGCCCTTTATGAACCCCTATTTCGATTACATCTCCATAGGCTTGGGGCACAATATGACGTCGATCGATTCGCTGAATATTTAATTTTAATTGGTCTGAACTTCTGATGGGAATGACAAAATCGTCTCTTTTATTAAAAAATCTGTCTTTTTCGTCCGTATTCATTGCTTTTTTTGATTTCATCACATCTCCTAACAAAAGCTCGATATTCAATAATAACGCAAAAATATTTTCGCTAAAGCTGGGCGAGATAATGAAAAATTTGTGGCGGAAACAAAGATTTAGAAAAAGATGGCTATTTGGTAACAGTGCCCCCTGATACGCACAATCAATCGAATTAAACATAGGGGTAATCACCACATACGTAAAGCGAGGCACACGCACAATCCTTTACAGTACTTTAACCAGATGCAACCCAAACTTACCAAATGATGCAGCTTTATGATTTTACGAAATTCACGAATGACCTGTGTGCTAATAAAGTTACGTTTTGATCCGGTCTAGCAGCACAAACTAAACATTATACTGGCCAACTTAATTGAAGAAAACGGAAGAGACATGATTAGCTTCACACAAAAAACAACCTCCTCATCACACCATGCACAAGCTTTAGATGCTTTGCCATTAGCTGTCATGATGTGTGATCCGGTTGACTTGAAAATCAACTATATGAATGCTGCTACAGTAGAGAATCTCAAGGCAATCGAGCATCTTCTACCCGTTCGTGCAGATGAAATTATGGGACAGTCTATCGATATTTTTCATAAGAATCCTGAGATGCAAAGGCGCCTTTTGTCAAATCCTGAAAATTTACCTCATGATGCGCAGATACAAGTTGGTGAAGAATATTTAGATCTGCATATTGATGCCATTAAAACTGGTAATAAAATTGAAGCTCTTGTTTTATCGTGGACTGTAGCCACAGAAAAAGTAAAAGCTGATCGGGAAAATAAATTACGCGAAGACATGATCAATAAAATGCCAATTAATATCATGTTGGCCAACAAGGATACTCTTGAAATTGAACTGGTTAACGAAACCAGCATTAATACGCTGCGCCCCCTAGAGCAGTTTTTACCGGTTAAAGCGAATGAATTGAAAGGAACCTGCATTGATGTGTTCCACAAAAACCCGGCTCATCAACGCAAATTGCTAAGTGATCCGTCCAACTTGCCTTTTCGCACAAAAATTTCAGTTGGGCCGGAAACACTTGATTTAGAAGTGGCAGCGATTACCGATGATAAGGGGAATTATATTGCGCCAATGGTTTCTTGGGATGTTGTGACCGACAAAGTGAACATGGCTAATAATTTTGAAGAAAATGTTGCTACTGTTGTTGAACAGGTCATGCAACAAGCCTCTGATATGCGAGATAATGCCTTAACCCTTACAGCGGCGGCTGAAGAAACCAATGCACAAGCTGCTGGGGTGAGCAATGCTTCTTCTGAGCTTTCTAATGCCATAACTGAAATATCTCAACAAGTGGCTTCTTCTAACAAAGTGGCCAATGATGCGGTGGCCGCGGCAGAGCATTCAGATGGACTCATCTCTGGTATGAGCCAAGCGGCTGTCAAAATTGGTGAAGTTGTTAACATCATTCAAGAAATTGCCGATCAGACCAATCTTTTAGCGCTTAACGCCACCATTGAGGCGGCCAGAGCGGGGGAAAGTGGCAAAGGGTTTGCCGTTGTGGCCTCAGAGGTTAAGGAACTGGCATCACAAACATCAAAAGCGACACAAGACATTGCCACCCAAATTGATGAAATTCAAAACTCAACGGATTCAACGGTTGAGTCTATGCGTTCGATCAAAAACATCATCACTGAAATGGCGCAGATTTCATCAACCATTGCGGCGGCTGTTGAGGAACAATCTGCAGCCACGCAACAAGTGGCGCAAAATATTGATGGGGTTTCTGAGGCTTCCAGCCAATCTGGTCAAGCGGCCAGTATGGTTGAAAACGCGGCGGCCACTTTGTCTGAAAATGCCGAAGGCTTGAAAGGCCGTGTCGATGAGTTCTTGGCTGAAGTTCGTGCCATGTAATTCTTTAATCGTGACTTTAGAGCGTTTCACTTTTGGGTGAAATCCTTTGAAACATAAAAGCCCGTGAAAAAATTCACGGGCTTTTTATCATTTTAAGATCGTTAAACCACAATCAAACTTTTTGCTGACTTTCTCTGTTTGCTTGAGAGGCAATTAGCTTTTTTTGATACTGGCTTTGTACCAAATCGACAACAACCAAAACAAACAACACAAAATAGAATGTTGATTTGGCCATTGCATGGACCTCATGCCCAAACAATTTTAGATGGGCCAGCTCACCGCCTTCACTGACAAGCAACACGCCAACAATAAACAATATGAACAGCCCTAAAACTTCATACATGCGGTTCTTTTCTAAAAAGCTGGCAACATGATCGGCCATCCAAATCATCAGCAAGCCGGTTATGATAATGGCAATAGCCATAATTGCGAAACTATCTGTCAATGCCATGGCAGATAAAATTGAATCAAAAGAAAAGACCAAATTCATTAGTACGATCAGAGCGATTGCGGTTGCCACAGATCGTGTTGGGGCACTTGCCTGCGCGTCAAGATCTTTTACCACCAACAAATGGGTGATTTCTTTTATTGCCGTATAGATGATAAAGGCCCCGCCGAACAAAACTATCAATGCATGGCCGCTCACGGCCGCTTCAATTACCCCGTCCCAATTAAAGTTAAACATTGGCCCCTTTAAAGCTTCAATTGCTTTGATAATAACAAACAATAAAACTATGCGTAGAATGACGGCCAATCCAATACCAAACCGGCGGACCATTGCCCTTTTTGCCGGTTGAACTCTTTTTGATTCAATGGAAATATATAAGAGGTTGTCAAACCCGAGCACTGCTTGTAGCAACACCAGCATGGCTAATGTAAACAAGCCTTCTATTGATAATAAAGGCGCAAGTAACTGTTCCATAAAACTCCCCCCTGGCAAAACTTTATGTTTTTTAACAAGACCAACTTTTAAAGCAGATTGATATGACAAATCAATATAATCAATATAATCAATTTGAAAAATACAAAATTATTGAAACAAAAACGCAATACAGCTAGTCTGCCATCCTTCTCATTTTTATGAGTTTTTTTAACTTACGGAGTTGATCTTTTGAAACTTTCACAAGACGATCTTGCGGCCTTGAGCGGGGCTACTTTTACATCAAGTTATCGGTTTGAGCCGGAATTTGATGCTACAGATCGCCAATATAAAACGCGAAGATCATTGCTTATGGAGCTTTGCGCCAATAAAAACATTGTCCATCTGGGTTGTGTGGATCACAACATTGATATGATTGAAAAAAAATACCAAAGAGGCAAATGGTTGCATAAAGACTTGGTTGGAACAGCCAATAGATGTCTTGGGATCGATTTAAACCAAACTGGCCTTGACTATATTAAAAACAAATATGGCATGGAAGATCTTGTGTGCTGCAATATAATTGAACAGGACTGCAAAGAAATACTGTCATCTGAGTGGGATTATTTTTTAATCCCAGAAGTGCTTGAGCATCAAGATAATCCGACCTGGTTCCTATCAAGCATAAAAGAAAAGTATCAACAACAAGTCTCGCAGTTTGTGATCACTGTGCCTAATGCTTTTGATCTTGGACTGCGCAGTCTTTTAATGAAGAACCAGGAAGCGATCAACAGTGATCACCGTTTTTGGTTCACACCTTACACACTTGCAAAAGTTTTATATCAAGCTGGTTTTCGTTCCATCACCTTAAGGCTGTGTCGGAATGGTGTTATCAAAAAACAGGCGGTTTTTAAAAATTACACGCTTGGTAAATACCCCTTTTTACGAAATAACATCATTGCAATTGCAAGCTAACTTGATTTTGAACACAAGACTTGATCAATGAAAGAGTAAAATGCGCTTAGTAAATTTTATGCTTGGAAAAGGCCTTGGCGGACTGGAACAGGTTGCCATTGATTATCATAAAATCCTAACTCTACAGGGGCATGAAACATACACGGTCCTGCGAACGGGCACGAAGGTTAAGCCACAACAACCGGCACAGGATCGATATCTTTTTACCTGTTTACCTTTTATTCCTTTGCTGGCAAATCGCCTTCTAGATAAGCTGATTGATAGAATTCAACCTGATGCCGTACTGTTGCATGGCAACCGCCCCTTAAAACATCTGGGGCGCTCAAATTCCGTTTCGTACAAAAGAATATTTGTTGCCCATAATTACCGGACAAAAGCTGGTGTCCATAAAATGGATGGGGTTATTGCGGTGTCTTTACCTGTGAAAGATCATATTGTTGATTTTGGATACCCAGAACATCAAATCCATGTGGTCAACAATATGACTGACATGACAAAAGTTGAACGCCCTTTAATGGATGAACAATGCCCTTCTATTGGTATGCTTACCCGTTTGCATCCGATCAAAGGCGTTGATATTTTTCTGCATGCTTTGCATCTCTTAAAACAAGAGGGGCAAAATTTTAATGCCCAAATCGCAGGCGATGGACCGAAAGCGAGCCATTTTATCAAGCTTGCAAACCAATTAGGTTTGCAAGATCACGTCCACTTTCCAGGGTGGGTTGACCAAAAGGCAGACTTTTTTAAGACCATTGATATTTTGGCCATGCCTTCACGCAGTGAGGCGTTTCCGGTTTTGGTGGTCGAGGCGTTAAGCGCGGGTATTCCGCTTATCATTTCAGACCTCAAAGGCCCGTGTAGTGTCTTAACAAAAGATAAAGAGGCTT